>JBKJYI010000331.1:0-11208 GCA_046715855.1 Phycisphaerae bacterium | reverse complement strand
GGCCGAGGCTGGGCAGCCCATCGCCGCAGAACTCGACGAATTTGTTGACCACGCCTTTCTTGCGAAGCATTTCCGTGACGGTGAGCACGAGGTCGGTCGCGGTTGCGCCTTCACGAAGCTGGCCGCTCAAGCGGAATCCGATGACCTCGGGCAGTTGCATGTAATAGGGCTGGCCGAGCATAACCGCCTCGGCTTCGATGCCGCCGACGCCCCAGCCGACGACGCCGAGTCCGTTGATCATGGTGGTGTGGCTGTCTGTGCCGACGAGGCTGTCGGGAAATGCGGTGACCGTCCCGTCGGACTGCTTTCGGCCCACGACCGGCGCGAGGTATTCGAGGTTGACCTGGTGAACGATGCCGGTGGCCGGGGGGACGACGCGGAAATTGTTGAACGCGTTCTGCCCCCAGCGCAGGAACTGATAGCGCTCGAGGTTGCGCGAGAATTCCAGATCGGCGTTGATCGCCAGTGCACCCGAAGACGCGAAGGCGTCCACTTGTACGGAGTGATCGATCACCAAATCGACGGGGGCCAACGGATTGATTTTCCTGGGATCGCCGCCGAGGCGTTTCAGCGCATCGCGCATGGCGGCCAGGTCCACGACGCAGGGCACGCCGGTAAAGTCCTGGAGCAATACGCGAGCGGGCACGAAGGGGATTTCGCGCTGACTCAGAAGCTGCGGGTTCCAGCCAGCGACCAGCCGGACATCTTCATCTTTGACCGCGAAACCGTCGACGTTGCGCAGTACGCTCTCCAGCAGCACCTTGATGCTGAAGGGCTGCCCGCTGATGCCGCTGACCCCTTGCTCCTCTAGCTTGGGGAGGCTGAAAACCCGCACCGGGCCGGCCTGGGTTTGGATCGTAGTTTGTACTTCGCCCGTCATGGTCATTCTCTTACTCCCTGCCCCCGCGCTCAAGAGAAATCGAATCCGCATTATACCAGAAAATGGCGCGGAACGGTGCAACCCAAACAGTAACCCATGTGCTAGCGCGGGGTATTGGTTGGAGCGAGCGTTGACTCGAGCCAACACCGCTCCTTGACAGTCGCGGCACTGACGGCATCGGCTTATATTGCGCTGATGGCGTTGCCGCTGGTTTATCATTGGCGGAATCTGTTCGTGCGGAAGGCGACTACCACACTGACGGTGCTGGTGGTGGCGGTGGTGGTGGGCGTTTTTGCCTGGCTGATGGGCTTTTCGGAGTCGCTGCGCCACTCGCTGCAGACGGCCTCCGATCCGCAAAAGCTGATCGTGCTGAAGCGGTCGGCTACTTCGGAAAGCAACAGCGCGATTTCGCCGGAGGATTACAACAAGCTGAATCAAGTGACGGGCCTGGCACGTGACGCCGCCACGCAGCAGCCACTTATCAGCCCGGAGATGATGGTGCAGGTTTCCATGCCGCGTCTGCGCGACGGCGGGAAGACATGGGGCAATGTCGCTCTTCGTGGAGTGACGGAAACAGCATTTAAGGTCCACACCAACGTAAAAACAAACGTTCGCATTTTCACGGCCGGGTCGCGCGAAGTGCTGGTCGGGGCAACAGCGGCCAAACAGTTCGGCGGGCTCGACGTCGGCAAGACGATTCAGCTCGGTTACGGCAGCGACCGCGAGTACACGATCATCGGGCATTTCACTGCAGGCGGCGGTCCGCTGGAGAGCGAAATCTGGGGCTATCTGCCCTCGCTGATGAATGCCTATAATCGGACGATGTATTCGTCGGCGTATCTGCGACTGACCGAAGAGGCCAACGCGGATGCCGCGATTGCAGAGATCAAGGGTCCCGCGATTCAACTGGAGGGGCGAACGGAGGGTGCCTACTGGGATCAACAATCTTCGAATATCAGGACGTACCTGATGATCACGAGGATGCTGGTGGCGGTCATGTCGCTCGCGGCGATTTGTTCGATCGCCAATACGATGTTCGCTATGGTCGCGGGCCGGGGGCGCGAGATTGCCATGCTGCGGACCATCGGCTATTCCAGGCGACAGATTTTGACCGGGTTTGTGATGGAGGCCGTGCTGCTGACACTCATGGGCGGAATCGTGGGATGCCTTGGCTGTGTTGCCTCGCTTTGGCTGATGGGAAACACAAAAGACATGTTCGGTGCGAGTACGTTCACAACGCTCGCATTTGAAATTCGACTCACGCCTCTGACCGCATTGCTTGCCCTGACGGCGGTAACGGCGGTCGGCGTCGCGGGCGCCCTGATTCCCGCTATTCGCGCCTCCCGACTCGAGGTGATCAGCGCCCTTCGCGAGCCGTAGCCTTCATCGATGCTCAAGCTGATTTATCTTTACCGCAACCTCACTCGCAACATGCTGCGAACGGGGCTGACCTGTGCAGCGGTCGCGCTGCCCATCATGATCTACGTGCTCTCGTCCGCCGTAATCGACGGGCTGGAGCGGTTTCTGGATAACTCCGCCAAGCAGCTTCGGCTTGTTGTTGTGCACAAGGCTTCGATTATCAATCCCTTGCCCGTGGGCTATCGCGCCAAGATAGAGGCTTTGGACCCTACGAAGACTCGAATTACCTCCGTCTGCGGGATGCGGTGGATCGGCGGGAAAATCGAAAATCAACCGCAGCCACTTTCGACTCTGGCGGCGCAACACGACAGCTTCGTCGCGACATTTCCCGACCAAAGACTGGCCGATGATGAAATTGAAGACTGGTATCGCGACCGACGGGCAATCATCGTGGGCGACGCAACCGCGAGGCAGATGGGATGGACCAAGGGCAGCCGCATTTCGATCCATCCATCGGTGCCCCCCTATTCTCCAATGGAATTCAATGTCATTTCCACCGCGCCCAATGCTTTGGATAAGATTACCAATTTTTGCCGTTTGGACTATCTGGAAGAAGAGTTGAAGCGGCAGATCACCGTTACAGTGCCCGGCTGGACCCCGGACGGTTGGGTCAGCTTTATTTTTGTGAAGTGTGCGACGCGGGCTGACCTCGATTACTTTCGAGTGGCCATCGATGAGTTGTTTGCACGATCAGGAGACGAGACCAAAACACAGGACGAGAAGTCATTCATGATGGACTTCATCAATCAGATTTTCAATTTGCCCCAGAACCTGGCCATTCTTTCGGCAGTGACGATCTTCGTGGCGGTTATGGCCGCCGCCAATACCATGAATATGAATATCCGTGACCGGCTCAATGAAATGGCCACACTGAAATCGATGGGATTCAGCGCGGGCTCGCTCTTCGGATTCATCCAGACAGAAAGTCTTCTCCTCTGCGCATTGGGCGGCGCCATCGGTGCGGCTGTTCCATTTGTTGCATTCAATTACACGCCGCTGCGTAATTACCAGGTGCCCCTTATTCAGAATCTTGACGTTCGATTCAGTGTTTGTTTGCAGTCCTTAATCATTGCAATGATAATCGGCCTTTTTGCGGCTGCCTGGCCTGCATGGTCGGCGGCAAGATTGCACGTGGTATCAGCACTACGTAACCTGGAATAGAATTAACTTGGCATTACCACTTTATTACAACTGGCGGAATCTCTTGCGACGCAGGGTAAGCGCGTCTCTGACATTCATTGTTGTGGCCGTGCTCGTTCTTGTGCTGTCTGTGCTGCTCTCGTTTGTCGCCGGCATTCGAGCTTCGCTCGCAGCGACTGGATCGCTGCGCAATATCATCGTGCTCAAGCCCGGGGCCACCGCGGAGAGCACCAGCCTGCTCATGCAGGAAGATACCAACAAGCTCGTGCAGGTCCCTGGGTTAGCCAGTGACCCGAAGTTGGGTCAGCTCATCAGCCGGGAATTGTGCGTACAGACCACGCTGCCTCGGACGGCGGCGGGCGGAGGGTTGGCCAACGTGGCCGTGCGCGGCGTCAACCCTCAAGCATTCGCCGTTCATACGGAACTGCGGATCATCGAAGGCCACGAGATGCAACAAGGTCAACTTGAGCTAATGGTCGGCAAAGCCGCACAGGAACGATACGCCAACCTCAAGCTGGGCGATGAAATCGCGCTGGGCCGCGCGGGCAATCGCATTTTCAAAGTGGTCGGCGTGTTCGAGGCGGCAAAAGGGGCGCTCGAAAGCGAAGTCTGGGCTCCGCTCACCATCTTGCAGGATGCTTACATTCGGCCATTTGTTTCCAGCGCCGTGCTGCGCATGGAAGTGTCGGCGGACTTGAAAAAGGCACTCGAATACATCAACGGACCGGCCGTCGAACTCGAAGGGACGAGGGAAACGGACTATTACCATGAGCTCTCCAGCAAGACGCGGGAGATCGTGATCCTGACCACGGTTTTGGTAGGCATCATGGGCATCGGCGCTGCCTTCGCGGTGGCCAACACCATGTTTGCGGCGGTGGATGGACGGCGACGAGAGATTGCGATGCTGCGAACCATGGGCTTCACGAAGCCCGCAATCGTGATTTCGTTTCTAGTCGAATCGATGTTGATTTGCGGCCTCGCCTGCATCGCGGGCTTGCTGGTGAGCATGACGATCAACGGGTCAAGGCAGGACTTTTTATCGGAAACGACTTGGACGGTTCTCGCTTATGAACTGACCATCACGCCGCAGATTTTCTTGACCGCTTTGGCAACGGCAATGGTGGTGGGTTTTTTTGGGGCGCTGGCTCCGGCACTCAAGGCCGCACGCACGCGAATTCTCGACGCCCTGCGAAAAGCGTAATTTCCGCCTATAATCCGTCCGATGGCGGCCAATGATATCCAGGCGCAATTACGCAGCCTTGCCATACCCAAGGACCAGCGTCCCACGCAGGGCCGCGCGGACCGGAAAATCCGATACAAAGGGCGTATCATGGCCTTAGTTGCCTTGGTCGTGGGGGTTGGCGGCTACATTTTTCGTGATTCGCTTCGGACTGGCGTGGCGAGTCTCGGGTCAAACACGAATGACGGGACGTCCATCCAGTTCATTCAGGTTGTAGTTACTGACCCCTCAGTCCGCCAGCCGGTGTTGACCGCAACCGGCAAGATCGTTTCAGACCACCGCGTGATTGTCGCTACCAAAGTATCGGGCCAGATCGTGGAGTTGTTTTTCGAACAGGGCGACCGCGTCGAGCAGGGTCAGCTTCTGGCGCGCGTCGAGGACGTGCTCTATCGGGCACGACGCGACGAGGCGGCCGCGAGGCTGCAACGCTCGCAGGCGAATCTTGAGTTTCAACGAACCAATTTCAAACGCGTCTCAGGCTTGATCAAGACGGAGAGTGCCCCAGATATTGAATTTGCTGACGCCAAACGCTGGCTTGCCGATGCGGAAGCAGCGGTTGCAGCAGATAAGGCGGCGCTGGCTTCGGCCGAAAAATTCTTGCGCGACGCGCAGGTTGTAGCGCCTATTGCGGGAGTCGTACTCACACGCAATGTCGAAGTGGGTGATTTTGTGGCCGCCGAAGGAGGATTGGGCGCGCAAGCTAACGCCGCCTTCGCGACCATTGCCGACATGAGCAAACTTCGTGTCGAAGTGGACATCAGCGAGCTGGACATTACGCGAATCCGCAAAGACATGCCCGCGACGATCGTCCCCGATGCCTACAAGGATCGGAAGTACAGCGGATACGTGATGTGGCTCGACCCGGGGGCCAATTATTCGAAAGCCACCGTGCAGGTGAAGGTACGGATTGAAAACCCCGACGAGTTTTTGCGCGTGGAAGGCTCCGCCCAGGTCTCTTTTCTCTCGGAACCTCCATCAGATGCCAACGCGGCGCAACCAACGATATGGATCCCGGCTTCGGCGGTTCTCCTGGACGCATCGGGCACCTCGGGGACGGTGTTTGTAAGATTAGAGAACCGCCTGCACAAAACGCCGGTAAGGGTCGGACGCCATGCGGACAATCGCGTCGAAATCCTCGAAGGCCTATCGCCGGGTCAATCCATCGCTGCCGGCAGTCTCGACAAGCTAACCGACAATCAGCGCGTCCCCCTCTAGGACCCGCCTACATGTTCGATTAGCACAAGATACTGCAAGGGGGAGGAGGTACATCAGAGGGCCATCAAGAGCAACATACCAACAACCCCGAATCCAACGTCCACCCACCCCAAGGTAATGCCCGCCTGGGCCATTCCGCCTCCAAGCTGTCCCGTTTTCTTGATTACCTCCTGCGCCTTGTATCCTCTCGTTAGCGCGACAATTCCGAACGGCCACAGCAGAAGTCCGACGATTCCGAACACGAGAGAGAGGTAAGCGTCGTGGGCGGTTTCGTCCGCCCTTGGCTTAACTGAGCGAGCAACGTACTCCGCTCTGGTGTCCAGCCATCGCTGCGTGTCGATCTCGGGCAGCAATATCGAAGCGGGCGGTTCCGCTCGATTCACCCTCGGTATCTCAGCGAGCTGGTGAGCGCACTTGTCGCAAAAGAGATTGTCTGAATGGTTTTCGGCTTCGCATTCAGGACAAAACACAGCCTCCATTTGGACAATCCTCTACGTGTGAACTAGATAGGAAATAAGCGGCTCCAGCAGTGCATTCAAGCACCACCAACCCACGCTAATTGACCCCAAAACGATCCCTGCATTCGCGATTCCTATGCCTCGAACGCCCTGCTTTCGAGCTTGGGCCCGACCCATGCACCCCAATAGGATTGCAAGGATTCCGAACGCCCACAGCGCACCAACGATGATTGATACGGCCCCTGCAATTACGGAACTACACGCATGACTGCTATATCGAAGCGGTGGCGATTCACCCATGATCCCACCACCCACCGATTGCACCAGCCAACACCAAGAGCAATCCTGTATCGGAAACAACAAGCATTAGTTGAGTAGTCGAGCCAGCATTTCCGTTTCGTTCTGAAGTTCTTCATCGGATAGCAAATCTTCGGTGACCCGATGATGCTTCAGAAGCGCGTCCGTCTCAAAGCGAGTCAAACCAAGCGATTGAGCCAACTCATGGTGCGAAATTTGACCTTGGCGATAGAATTCAACCAGCATCGCTTCCTTCCCCGCTCGCGGCAAATCGCGGAGGTTTTCGCGAAGTTTTTCTTCTATTGATCGAGGAATTTCAAACTGAATGGACATCTCTTCCTCGTTTCCCCTATATTTTAGCAACTTTTAGCCGGTGGCTCAAACTACCGCTGGCCACCCGACGTCTGCTTGCATTTCGGTGCCGATAACGTGACACTTTCGCTCCAACGAGGCCTGAAGGCCTCCCCCTCAAACGTCCATCGGAGCGATTGCATGAACCCAGACGGTTCCACCTCCCCCAGCGTGCCCGCTCATAAGCCCTACGTACCCGCCGACGCGAACATCCCGGAAATGGGCCTCGCGCCCATCCTGGTCGGCGCGATTCTGGGGATCGTCTTCGGCGCGTCGTCGCTCTACCTCGTATTGCAGGTCGGCATGACGGTCTCGGCTTCAATCCCCATTGCTGTGCTTTCCATCACCCTCTTCCGACTGTTTAAGCCGATTTTCGGTCGCAACTCCACGATCCTCGAAAATAACATCGTGCAAACCACCGGCTCAGCGGGCGAGTCCATCGCCTTCGGCGTCGGTGTCACTATGCCGGCACTGCTGATCCTCGGCTATGACCTCGAACTAACCCGCGTGATGTTGGTGGCCGTATTGGGCGGCTTATTGGGTGTGCTGATGATGATCCCGCTGCGCCGCGTATTCATCGTCAAACAGGCGGACAAGCTCATCTATCCCGAAGGCGTGGCCTGCGCCGACGTGCTCATCGTCGGGGAAAAAGGCGGAGCGTCGGCGAAGACCGTTTTTGCCGGGTTTGGCCTGGGCTTTCTCTACATGTTTCTTATGAAGGCCCTGAAGTTCTGGCCGGATGAGCCGTCGCGCGATTTGACTTTCCGCCGCAGTGACGGGTCCACATCCTTCGAGTTCAAAGGCGCGCACGTCGCGCTCGAAGCCTCTCCCGCCTTGTTGGGCGTCGGGTATGTCATCGGGCCGCGCATCGCGTCCATCATGGTGGCCGGCGGCGTCTTAGCGTCATGGGTCCTCACTCCCGCGATCGTCCTCTTCGGCAGCGGGCTGACCGAGCCGCTTTACCCGGGCAAAGTCCCCATCAGCCAGATGTCCATCGGCGACATCTGGAAGGACTACGTGCTTTACATCGGGGCCGGCGCAGTCGCCGCAGGCGGCATTATCAGCATGATTCAATCGATGCCCACGATTGTGTCATCGCTTCGGGCGGGATTCAGTGATCTGACCGCCGGAGCGGGAGCAACGGTAAATTCACTGCGCACATCGCGGCTGGACCGCGATATGTCCATGAAAACCGTGGTCGTCGGCTGTCTCGCCTTGATCATCGCAATTCGGTTCGCTCCCATGCTGAATATGAACTGGCCCGGAGCATTGCTAATCGTCGTCTTCGGATTTCTATTCGTGACGGTGTCCGCTCGATTGACCGGAGAGATCGGCTCATCCTCCAACCCCATCTCCGGGATGACCGTTGCAACCTTGCTGATGACTTGCCTGATTTTCGTGGCGATCGGTTGGACCGGCGGCTTCTACCGTCTCATGGCCATGTCCGTCGCAGGGATTGTGTGCATTGCCTGTTCGAATGGCGGAACTGTAGCCCAATGCCTGAAGACGGGCCAAATCGTGGGCGCAACTCCGCGCAATCAACAGATTGCGATTCTCATCGGCGCGCTAACATCGGCCCTTGTGATTGGCTACACTCTTTTGCTGCTGAACGATGCGGCGACGGTGTATACCAAGAAGAATTTACCGCAAATCCCCATCGAGGTGTCCCAGCTCAGCGAAAAGCAAACCGTGAAAGGGCCTTACTCTGTCGAGGACAAAAAAGAGTATCTGGTACTACAAGCCAGGGAAGGCAAAATCGCAGCGGTGCCCGACGGGAAGTACCTGGTCGATGAAAGCGGGACCATTCAATATTACGTAGACCCTGGCATCAATGGCCGAATCGAAGCGCAGGACAACGGCGATACGGTGGACAAGTTCACTGCACCGAAAGCGACGTTGATGGCCTTCATCGTCGATGGCATACTTACTCAAAAGCTGCCGTGGTCCCTCGTGTTGCTTGGCGTGGCCATCGCGCTGGTTCTAGAGCTTAGCGGCGTTCCCTCCTTGCCGTTTGCCGTGGGAGTTTATCTCCCCCTTTCCGCCTCGACTCCGATTTTCGTTGGCGGCATGATGCGCTGGCTCTCCGACAAGTGGAGCCGCCGATCCGCCGCCGAAGCCGAAATGAGCCCCGGCGTGCTGCTCTCATCAGGCTACATCGCCGGCGGAACGATCGCCGGCATCGTCGCCATGCTGCTGAGCCTCAAATACACGGGGTTGAAAAATTATGGCCCGCAGTGGCTCGGCGATCTTTCCGCGAGCTCGAGCTTCAGCGCGATCACGTTCGGCGTGCTGGCCGTATTTTTACTTTTTGTCGGAAGTGGCTGGTTGTTAAAGGAAAAACAATAAGGACGATACGATGACTCGAAAAATCTGCTGCACAGTAATGTTTCTGGCACTTTCTCAATTTGCTCTTGCAACGCCGGAAGAGGATTTCAAAAAACTCCGCGACGACTATGTCGCCAAGTACAAGCCCCTCAACATCGAATCGGAAACGGCATGGTGGGACGCAAGCACAACAGGTGATCAGGCCGCTTTTGACCGTCGAAAGGCCGCACAGGGAAAGCTGGTCGAGCTTCACTCCAATAAGGATCGATTCAAGCAGATCGAGGCCCTCAAGTTCCCGCAGCCAAAATTCACTGACCCGGTGCTCGTCCGCGAGCTCGACGTCATGTATCGCAACCACCTCGCCGGTCAGGCCGACCGCGAACTGCAAAAGCAAATCATCGCCCTCGAAACGAAGATCGAACAGGCCTTCAACGCCCACCGCGGCAAGGCTTTGGGCAAGGAGCTATCCGAAAACGACATCCGCAAAATTCTGTCTGAGACGAAGGACAGCAAAGAAGCCGAGGCCGCTTGGAAGGCCTACATGCAAGTCGGCGACAAAATTGGCGGCGACCTTGCGGCACTGGTCCAGCTCCGCAACGAACTCGCTTCCCAGCTGGGATTCAAGAATTTCTTCGAATACAAGATGAAGTTGCAAGAGCTGGAGAGCGTCGAACTGGTGAAAATGTTCGACGAGCTCGACACCCTCACCGGCCCGCAATTTGGGGACCTCAAGAAAGAAATCGACACGGCGATGGCCGCGCGGTTCAGCATCAAGCCCGAGGGACTGCGACCGTGGCACTTCGGCGACCTCTTCTTCCAGGACGCGCCGACCACGGAAGGGGTGGACTTCGACACGGTCTACGCGGACAAGGACATGCTGGCCATCACCAAGGACTACTACAACAGCATGGGCCTGCCCGCCGACGACATCCTGGCTCGTAGCGATCTCTACGAAAAACCCGGTAAGAGCCCGCACGCCTTCTGCACCAACCTCAACCGCGCGGACGACATTCGCGTGCTCTGCAACCTCAAGCCCAACGCCTATTGGGCTGACACGCTGGTCCACGAGCTGGGCCACGGCGTCTACGACAAATTCATCGGCAAGGACGTGCCCTATTTGCTCCACGAGCCCGCGCACAGCCTGACGACGGAAGGCTACGCCATGATGATGGGCGCGATGACCAAGAACGAGGACTTCCTCATCAAGGCTGTCAAGGTCTCGCCGGGCGAAGCCGCGAGCCTCGCCCAAGCCGCCCGTAAAGCGCTCAGAGCCGAGAAGCTGATTTTCGCCCGCTGGGCGCAGGTAATGATGCGGTTTGAGAAAGGCATGTACGAAAACCCCTCGCAAAATCTGGGCGAGCTATGGTGGACGCTGAAAAAACGCTACCAGTCGCTCAACCCGCCTGAAACCACGAACCGCCCTGACTACGCGGCTAAAGTCCACGTGGCTACCGTGCCCGTCTATTACCACAGCTACTTGCTCGGCGAACTTTTCGGCACGCAGGTCCACGCCTACATGGCCAAGAACATCAGCGGCGTGGACGACCCGGCGAAGACTTCGTTTTACGGCGACAAGAAAGCCGGCGACTACCAGAAAGAAAAAATCTTCGGTCCCGGCAACCTTTACCCGTGGAACGAACTGACCAGGCGAGCAACCGGTGCGCCGCTTTCCTCCAAAGCTTTCGCGGCTATCTATCTCGGGGGTAAATAGATGGTATCAGAGTTAATCTTATAACTGGGTGCAACCATTTTGGACCGAATTCGCCTGGATCAAGGACCTCGGAGGGGTCCAAGAAAGTAGCCGGGGGTTGAGCGAAGCGACGACTCGACCCCGAAGGGTCAAAGAAAGTAGCCGGGGGTTGAGCGAAGCGACACCCCCGGAA
>JBKJYI010000330.1:0-13684 GCA_046715855.1 Phycisphaerae bacterium | reverse complement strand
GGTGGGCTACTTTCCGGTTATTAATCAAAAATTAGGGGGGTTTTGGCTTGTGCCTTAGGGCGCCTTCTTTATGTGCTACCGGCCACAGACAAAACCGGGTGCTGGATTGTTTATGACAGGGTGGCATGGTCAAGCGAAGCGCCGCCATGCTTCTGGATATCATGATATCATGCCGGCGCCCGATAAGGCTGGGCTTGGGCAATGCCATGCCCATCTGCAAATCGTGCCGATATCCAAATCGCCATAGCGTTTTCCCCAAGTCATCGCCTCCATTAATTTGATCTTCATCCGGGCCCTTACGATTCTCTTGTCGAACGGGCGAGACAACTTAGTTGGGATACGCAAAGGAGAACGCAATGCGCTGGCAACAAAAATCCCTGACGGTATGTGCCTTGGTGCCGTCCTTGCTGGTGCCGCTGGCCCTTACGGGATGCGGCAGCTCGGGCAGGACGACGACCATTGTCGAGACATGGGAAGACCGACCGCGGTTTTTCACCGCGGACGAGGATGAGGAACACTCGCGGTTTGCGAACCTGGTGTGGTACGAACGGCCTCGCTTCTTCACGCGAGCGGAGGGCGAAGGTCAATCCCGCTTCGAGCGGGTATGGGATGACCGCCCCCGCGTCCTCACGCGAAAAGCCGAGTATTCAACCGACTATTCGCCGTCGTACGTGACCAGTTATCCCACGACAACGTATGGGACTACGACTTACGGGACTACGACCTCTTATGGCACGCCTCGCACCGTGCCGGTCGAATCGCAGAACACAATCATTCACGACGAGCATCATCACAATCACAAGAACTGTGATTGCCCGCACCATCGGATCAAGACCGAAAAAACCTACTATCAGCCCACGACCACCATCACTCCCCCACACAGGGATTTCGCCTCCGGCCACACGAACTCTTACGGCGCAGCGACTCATCGCTATGTGACGCAGGTGCCGAGCACGGTGGCCACCACCACTCAGTCCCGGGTGACGTTGACGAGTGACTTGGGTAGTCGCTCGTTCGACGGACTGATTGCCAACTGGCCGCAAGAGGCGAGGACTGCGGCAATGGCCATGCGCGATAAATACGGTGCGCCGGACAGTTCCACGAATGATCAATTGATTTGGCGCGACCAGGATCCGTTCGCGGAGATCATCGTGTTCAAGAATGGCGCCCCGCACGCCTTCCCCACTCAGCACATGGATGTTCTGGCCCAATCGATATATTTCGACGTGGACGCCGATGATCTGGACGAGCTCAGCAGCTTTCGAGGCAACGTCAAGGTGGATCATGCCCGCGGGTTGATGACCGCCAAATGCAAGGATGAGGCGGGAAATTTCCTGACGCTGAACTTGGCCCACGACATCCTAACCGGCCAGAGAAGCGTGGTAGAAGCCAATAACGTGCTGGCCGAGAAGAGTCGTGGCGGGATCAAGGATGATGATTATGTGCAGGGCCTGATCTTCGATGTTGGCGACGATATTAGCGATGAGAATGTGAAGAGTAACGATCGCGAGATCGAGGTCGACTATCCGGACGATGAAGCCCAAGTCGACATTCCGGATTCCGACGAATAAGCAGGCCAGCGAATTGCTCTATTGATGATAGGGCAGAACTCGAATGTTCGAAGTTTGGAGCCAGAACGCGGTGCTTCTCGCGATTCTGGGACACTCTGAGCTTCGAACTTCGATTTTTTATGCGCTCCAGTGGGATACGGCATTGGTAAATACTGTCAGGCCATCCGGGGCTGATTCGGATATCCGGCTGGTCCAGGTGGGGTGCTGAGTGCGATCGAAGTGGCGGTCGGGATGGGGCATGAGCCCGAACACCCGGCCGGTAGGGTCGCAGAGCCCGGCGATCCCCAACACGGAGCCGTTGGGGTTTGCCGGGTACTGGTCGTGATTGCCGGCGGCGTCAACGTAGCGAAGAGCGACTTGACCGCTCTCCAGCAAACGGCGTGCCACAGTGTCAGACGTTGCCACTACTTTGCCCTCGGCGTGTTCCACGGGGAGTTCGAGAATCGTTTGGTGAAAACCAGATTGCGCTTTTGCGTGGGTGCCTTTTCCTTTACGCCTGCGGGCCTTGGCGCCTTCGCTCCTTTCCGTTTTCAGGAACGGGCACTTATCCGTTGCCACCTCGAGCATGACCCAGCGGGCCTCGAAGTGAGCGGAATCATTGTATGTGACCGTGACCTGGTCGCGAGCAAAATCGCCGCCGGGTAGCAGGCCCATCTTTACCAGCACCTGGAACCCGTTGCAGATGCCCAGGACGCCACCGCCTCGATCCACGAAATCGCGAAGCGGATCGGCGACGGTCTGCAAGATTCGCTGGGCCAGGATCGTGCCGGCGCCGATGTCGTCGCCGTAGCTGAAGCCGCCGGGGATGGTCACGATTTGATAATCTCGAAGAATAGCCGGGGTCTCGGCCAGTCCGTTCACGTGGACCAGCGTGGGCACCGCACCGGCGAGCCGCCAGCAATGCATAGTCTCTTCGTCACAATTGATTCCGGCGGCACGGAGCACGAGTACGCGAACTTCATTCATGGGCGCTGCCCGCCTTCGGGAGTGGTGATCGCCAAGCGGCATCCAAATCACTCACGGGGACTTCGATTTGCTCGGACAATGATGCAATTCGCAGGACTGCTTCTGACGTGACCGTGCCGATGACAGGGAACCCCGAGATGGCGGCGTCTGGCGCGGACAGTTCCAGGATGTAGGACGCCGCCGGCTCCCCAAACAAATCCATGGAGAGCGCTGCGCTACCCAAATCGACCGCAGCCCCGAGACCCGATGCGATACACATTTCCGCCAGGGCAACGGCCAACCCGCCGTCGCTCACGTCATGCGCTGCGAAAATGCCGCCTCGTGCAATCAATTCGGCAACGCGTTCATGCACCTCCAGCGCGGTGGCCAAGTCAAAAGCCGGATCGTGATTGCGACGGGAAGCAGTCCCGGGAAGTTCCGCCGCTCCGCGGATTTTCATCTGCGTGCCCTCACAACTCGCGAGCACAATCGCATGATCTGCTTTCTTGAAGTCCATGCTCACGCACTGACCGACCTCTTGGATGATGCCAATTGCGCTAATGAGAAGCGTTGGCGGGATGGCCAGCTGTTGAGGCAGGCCCGTACGGCGAGACTCGGACTCGGTCATCGAGAACTGATTGTTAAGGGAATCCTTGCCGGAGATGAAGGGGAGTCCGTATGCCGATGCTGCGTCGGAAGCGCCCTTGCAAGTTCGCACCAGGGCGCCGAGCGATTCTTCCGTATCCGCCTTGGGCCAGCAAAAGTTGTCGAGTATTGCAACGCGCCGGGGATCAGCTCCCACGCAAATCACGTTGCGAAACGCCTCGTCGACGGCTCGCATGGCCATCCAGTATGGATCGACGTCTGACCAGTGCGGACAAAGCCCGCAGCCAAGAGCGATCCCGCGGCGGCTGGTGTAGAGCGGCCGGAGCACGGCGGCGTCGGAGGGCCCGAACCTGGGCCCGGCCAGCGGCTTGATGACGCTGCGCCCCTGGACTTCGTGATCGTATTGGCGAATCACCCACTCTTTCGACGCGACATTGGGAGTACGAAGGACCGCAAGAAGCCGTTCATTCAATGAATGATCATTCGCTTGCAAATTTGAGATTTGAAATTTCAAATTTAAAACGGCGGTTGGCGTTTGGCCGGCAATCCTGGTCGCGGATTCTTTGGTTTGGGTGGTCGGACGTTTCAATGTCGGAGCTTTTTGCTTCCAAGTCGCTGTCCGGGTGGTCTTCGGCAGTCCGTGATGCAAAAACTCCATCCCTAGCTCGCCGACCATGTGGCCCTCGTAGCGGACACGCAGGACGCGGTCGTTGGTAAATTGACCAATGATGGAGGCCTCTACTTCTTCCGCTGCGAAGAGGGCCATGAATGTTTCGATGCGCTCCGGAGGAACGGCGAAAACCATTCGCTCCTGGGCTTCCGAGATCCAGATTTCGTCGTAGCGCAGGCCTGCGTACTTGAGTGGAACCTTTTCGAGATCGACCAGCGCTCCAAGCTGCTCGCCCATTTCGCCGACCGCGCTGCTCAGTCCGCCGGCCCCGCAGTCCGTTACGGCCGAGTAGAGGCAGCCGCTGGAGTGATCGCGGGCGATAAGTTGAGCGTCGAGCAGTTTTTTTTCTTCGATCGCGTTTCCAATTTGAACGGCGTGGGAAAATTCGTCGGCGTGCGTGTCCGTGAGTTCAGACGATGAGAACGTCGCCCCGTGAATTCCATCGCGTCCGGTACGGCCCCCGGCCACCACGATGAAGTCGCATGATGCGGGTTTTTTTTCGATCCGATTGCGGGGAATCAGCCCGACGCACCCGCAAAAAACAAGCGGATTCGCCAGATAGCGATCGTCAAAGTAAATCACTCCATTCACCGTCGGAATGCCCATGCGATTTCCATAGTCGCGAACCCCGCCAACCACGCCCTTAAGAACGCGTCGCGGATGCAGCACTCCGGCGGGAACTCTATGGGAGGGGAAATCCGGCGGTGCGAGACAGAATACATCGGTGGAAGCAATAGGCTTGGCTCCCAGCCCGCAACCCATGATGTCGCGAATGCACCCGCCCACGCCAGTGGCGGCGCCGCCATATGGCTCGATGGCCGACGGGTGATTGTGCGTCTCGACCTTGAACGCAACTCCGAAATCGTCATCGAAAGCAATGATCCCCGCGTTATCGACGAAGACCGAAAGGCACCAATCCTTTGCGAGATCGTTGGTGGTTTTTACGATCGTGTCTTTGAGCAAATTCTCAAAATGGACCGCTACCTGGCCGGACGGGCCGAAATCGTCGCCGCGATAATCGACTGCGCTTTTTAAAGTCTTATGCACGCAATGTTCCGACCACGTCTGGGCGAGGGTTTCGAGCTCAAGGTCTGTGGGATCGCGCTCCAAAACTTCAAAGTGATCACGGATGGTCCGCATCTCATCCACGGAAAGGAACAAATGTGCGTCGCGGGAAAGCCTGGCAAGTTCGGCGTCGAGCAGACCACGAAATGTCACTCGTCGAAGTTCGAAGGGCCGCGAGGCCGGCTGGGGAAAAGCCTCGGGGATCGGATCATTCCGCTCAAAACCCTGCACAAACCACTTCTCGACGCAGTCATTGGCCAGGACTTCTCTTGCGATTCCTTCCAATTCTGTCGCGTCCTTGGCCCCGAAAATAGAATAGCGTCGGGCCGTTTGCACTTCGTCCACGCGGACATGGGCACTCCCTTTTTTGGCGAGAAGCTGTCGCGCCGCGGACAAAGCAGTCATCGCCACGGGATTCATCACTCCCGGAAGGGCATGGATCTCGATGGCTGCAACGGCGCCGGCACGGGAGGAAAAGCCTTCGCCATATTCGAAGCGCTCCGCCACCGGGTCGCTCAGCAATTCCTCAGCCAGCAGCCGCACATCGGACTCGGTTAAATGCCCGGAGAAAAAATAGATCCTTTCCGAGCGCACGTCGTTCACGTGTTTGATGCCGAGCTGATGAATGTCGCCCAGCACAGCCCGGCCTGCCGGGTCCGACAAAGCTGGCCGGGGTGAAACGCGGACGTGCCATCGATGCGCCTGCATCCCTTCGCGAAGGCCGGTCGGGGACGGCGCGGGGACCGAATGATGAGAAAGAGAAAAAGACATTTGGAAGGATTCCTGAGCCTAGTCCTGAACATAACTTTAACTTGCGTCTTTCGCTAGTCCAACTTATCGTCGATGCAAAACCATGAGATTCGCATCCTCCATCACGACAAAAAGCAATCTGGGTGCCGCGATTGATGAGCTGATCGCCCCGCTCGACGCCCGCGTGACGCCTGGCGACATCGATTTCGCGATGCTCTTTATGACGGACCATTATTCCGAGGCTGTTGACGTCGTGCTCGATCGACTCGCTCTGGTCGTGCCTCACGCCCTGATTCTGGGTTGTACGGCGGAAGGCACCATCGGCGTCGACAGGGAAGTGGAGCGGACAGCATCGATGTCGCTGCTGGTGGCCTCGCTGCCCGACGTGGACATTCGCCCTTTTTACTTGCAGCAAAAGCAACTCGAAGCATCGAAGACCGCTGATGATTGGGAGCGCATCGTGGGTGTTTCGCCGGAAAGTAAGCCGACTTTCATCTGCCTGGCCGATCCATTCAGCATCGCGGTTTACGATTTTCTCGATCAGATGAACGCTCATTACCCTCAATGTCCGGTCGTGGGCGGGATTGCCAGTGCGGGACGGTCGCCGCGTCAGAACCGGCTTATTCTGGGCGGGGCGGTTCACCAGGAGGGCATGGTCGGCGCGGCTCTGACGGGAAACCTTCGGGTCGATACGGTGGTGTCGCAAGGCTGCCGGCCAATCGGGAAGTCCTTCATCGTCACTAAGGCCGAGGGAAATATCATCCACGAGCTGGGCCGCAAGCCGGCGTTGGAGCAGCTTCACAGCGTCCTCACCAAGCTGGCCGAGCCGGAAGAGCAGCTGGCCCGCGAGTCGATGTTCCTGGGCCGGGCGATTGACGAGTACAAAGGTCGATTTGGCCGGGGGGACTTTCTGATCCACAACATACTGGGCGCCGACCGGAAGAGCGGGGCCATCGGCATCGCCGGGCAGGTGAAAGTGGGGACAACGGTGCAATTCCATGTGCGCGATGCACAAAGCGCCGACGAGGATTTGCGGGCCATGCTCACCCCGCACGCCAGCGATGAGCCCGAAGGGGCGTTGCTGTTTGGCTGCAACGGGCGGGGCACGCACATGTGGCCCGAGCCGGGGCACGACGTGACCGTACTGCGGGAACTTCTGGGGAATATTCCCGTGGCGGGTTTTTTTTGCGGCGGCGAGTTTGGCCCCGTGGGGGGGCGCAACTTCGTGCACGGTTTCACAGCGAGCATCGCACTGTTCCACTCGCTCGAGCCGGGAAGGGTTTCGGAAAGTCGCTGATGCATGCGGAAGCACCTCGAAATTTGGTTTTGCGGCAACGAGGCAACAGACGGATTGCCGGAAAAACAAGACTCGAAGCTTGTCTGGTCGGCGGCATCCACATCTGCGTCGCAGCTCGCATCGCGGCGCGCTTTTTAGTAACCGCCACCCATTGTTCGGGCTCTTCATGAATTAGAGCACCGGCAGGCTGATTCCGTTGCCCGATGATGGCGGTTCTTCGGGGTAGGCGACGGAGAAGACTGCGGCCACCAGCGATTCGAAATCGACCGTGCGAAGGGTGCGGAGGTCGAAGCAGATGGCGTTGTCGCGAATGCGGGCGACGACGGGCGTGTCCGCGTCGCGCAGGGCCTGGGCGGCGTCGTCTGCGGAGAGGTGCGCGGGCCGCCAGTGGACCACGACGGTGGGGAGTTCGTGACCGGGCATGGCGCCGCCGCCGGCGTAGCCCACGTCAGAGCAGATATAGAACTGCTCTTGGGGGAGTGCGGCCTTGAGGTCGTCCACTAGTGTGCGAGCGCGGGCCGCGAGTTCGTCGGTGGTGGCGGCGAGCATGGCGAGCGTGGGAATGTTCTGGATGGCGTCCTGCGGATCGGCGTAGTGCCGCAGCGTGGCATCCAGCGCGAGCAACGTGAGCTTGTCCACTCGGTAAGTCCGCATCAGGGGGTTGGCGTTGAGGCGGTCGATGAGTTCCTTCCTGCCGACGATGATTCCGCACTGAGGACCGCCCAGGAGTTTGTCGCCGGAAAAACAGATCACATCCGCGCCCGCCGAAATGGACGCGCTTACCAGCGGCTCGGGCGGCAGGCCGTGTGCGGCGGGGTCGATGAGCACGCCGCTGCCGAGATCGTCGAAGGCGAGCAAGTTTTTTCGATGCGCAAGGTCGGCGAGCGCCGCAATCTCGACTTCCTCCGTGAAACCGACCACGCGGTAATTGCTGGTGTGCACGCGCATGAGCATGGCGGTGTTTTCGCCGATGGCGGATTCATAGTCCGAAAGTCTCGTGCGGTTGGTGGCGCCGACTTCGCGGAGCGTGACGCCGCCGGCCCGCATGATGTCGGGGAGGCGGAAGCTGCCGCCGATCTCGATGAGCTGCCCGCGCGAGACGATCACTTCGCGGCCCGCGGCGAAGGTCTGGAGGATCAGCAATGTCGCGGCGGCGTTGTTGTTGACTACTGTGGCCGCCTCGGCGCCGGTGGTTTCGGCCAGCAATTGGGCGACGTGCGCGGTCCGTTTGCCGCGCTGCCCGGTGGCCAGGTCGAATTCCAGGTTGCAATAGCCTGAAGCCCCTTCGACGATGGCTTCGATGGCCGAGTCGCACAGCGGGGCACGGCCCAGCCCGGTATGCAGAACGATGCCCGTGGCATTGATCACCCGGAGAAGGGAGGGGCTCGATCGGCGGACGATCTCCTCTTCGGCGCGGGCCAGGATGGTGTGTACGTCGGGCAGTTCCGGCTTGGCCTCGCTGAGCAGGTCGCGGCGAGTGGCGTCGATCGCGGTTTGCAGGGCCGCCACCACCGTAGGCCGTCCCATTCCGTGCAGCCACTCCTGCACCTCGTCGTGCTCGAGGAGCGCCGTCACGGAGGGCAGCTTACGCAACAGGTCATTTTTGGCTGCGGGAGTCATAATCAGTCTCATTTATCGCCGATACCGCCCGTTTTGGGTAGCCTGCGATGGAGCGCAGGCATAAACCGGACATTTCGTAAAGTCGCAGTATGAAATGGCTTCGATTGGAAATTTTCATGTTTGTAAAGGTCGGATTTCTGGTCCGGGGGTGGGAAGTCGGGCTGACGGAAGGAAAGGCAGGGTTCTGATCATCAATGAAGATATCATGCGGGGCGCGCGCATTTGGTGCTGAAAAGGCGATCAAAGAAAAAGGAGTCACGTTGATGGCAATTTGGCAGAGCCTACAATGCTCCCATGGGCATCACTCAAGTCACTGCAGCCGTGCGCAACCCGGCGAATCCCAACACGGCGTGGGAAGCATTGTTCCTCGTAGACACCGGTGCAGTGGATTGTCTGGTTCCAGGACGGCATCTGAGGGAACTGGGCATCGAGCCAAGAAGCAAACGTATCTATGAATTGGCCGACGGTACGGAAGTCACATTCGAAGTCGGCGTTGCCGAGATTGAGTTCATGGGCGACCGAGTCGGCGCCACGGTGATTTTCGGCGCGGACGATGCCGAGCCGATTTTGGGTGTTACCGCTCTTGAATCAGTGGGAATCGAAGTCGATCCCCGCTCCCAGCGCCTCAAACGGCTCCCGTCGGTCCGTTTGAAATCGATCTCTTCTCGCGATGTCTCCGAGCCCTGAATTACTTTAGAATTTTCTGGCCGCATTCGGGGCAGAGGCCGGTTATGTTTCCGGTCAGGTTGTAGCCGCATTTAATACACAAGCCCTGCCTTCTCGCGCGTTCTCGCCCCCGTTTTCGCGCGAATACAAAAACGATCGCGGGGTAGAGACCGAGCAGCAGACATAATGGCAAGGTGGGAATTTGAAGCGTGATCCGGGCAAGCTTTAGATTCGCAAGTCGCTTGGTCTCCACTTGTTCAGCCAGTGGTGTCTGATCAACTGGAAGCCTCCCCCTGATGGGTTCCTTGTATGGCTTCTGCCATATATCTGGAGTGAACGTATCCCGTTTGGCACGAAGGTTGCCAAGTCGAAATTCGCGCGTCGGGTTAACGGATTTTCTGACGAGAAAAGGCTCCTGAATGAAGAGCGTACCCCCCAATGCGTACCATTCACAGCGAAAGATGCCAAAGTGAAGCGTACTTGTTCGAGGTACAAGGACGGACCTCAGTACGATTTTTGGCGTCGTCCAAGGGAGTATTTCGTAGATTATTAGGATGCCTAAGCCACCGCACAAGGCGGTCAATCCGCAGATGGCGATTATTCGAAATAGTCCGAGGATTCGCCTCACGGCACTACTTTCGTTCCGCATTCGGGGCAAAGGCCGGTCGAGTTGCCGGTCAGGTTGTAGCCGCATTTTTCGCACAGGCCGCGCCGCGCCCTCAGCTTTCGCCGTCGAGTAGGAGTCCGAAGTAGCCATATCGCGGGCCAAGTAGAAAATATCAGAACGAGTGGAAGTATGGGTGTGGTCAGGCGCACTTCATGGATAAAGATTGAAAAGGATTTTCCAAAGCTTGTTCCGTAATACCCGCAGGGTTCTTTAATGACGATTTGAAGGCTTTGCATCGAAAATCGCCAACGATCCGGCCACCCGGTTATGGACGAAGCGTCGCTCGATCGTTGTTGGCGGGCCGACTGTATCGTCGTCTCGAGCCGGCCTGAGTGAAGCTTCGCTCGCTGAACGTAGAACCACGTCGGCTCTGTGGGGATTGGTCGAAACACGAAATATGATCTTTGATAACTCAATACCCACGCGGCCATCGAGGCGAGTGCGAAAACGCTACAGAGGATCAAGAGTAATCGTCGGACCATGACTGCTTCCGCATTCGGGGCAGGTGCCGGTGGTGTTGCCCGTCAGATTGTAGCCGCATTTTATGCACAGGCCGCGACGGCGGCGGCGCAAGCGGCGAATTGGCGATCGAGCAAATACGATCATCGGGTAACAGGTCAACAATGCCAGCGCGAACCAGAAGGGGAGCGATATAAATATTCTAGGCCCGCGCTTGGTCACACTTGGAAAGAGTGAATGACCAGTCAATGAGAGACTGATCGGACCGTTCACTAATCTTACGATAGAGACGTTGTGCGGAGTCTTAACGAAGTTTGGAGCAGTTGCCCATTCGATTGCTACCCAGAGTGTCGCCAACAAGAGAATGACGATGAGAAGGTTGCGGACCATGTTCAACAATCAATAGCGGACCAAGGCCATTTGTTGCGAAGATGATACCGCACGCCGTCGCCAAACGAACGTCCGCGCGAACTGAAGTTCGCGGGTCGCATTCGACCCCCCTGTATCCCCCCTTAGTAAGGGGGGAGGGCAGCCCTCACCCCGGCCCTCTCCCCAAGGGAGAGGGGGTTAGTCGTCAGGGTCGAGGATGGCGAGGAAGGCTTCCTGGGGGATGGCGACGTTGCCGACGGTGCGCATGCGCTTCTTGCCTTCTTTTTGCTTCTCCAGGAGCTTGCGCTTGCGGGTGATGTCTCCGCCGTAGCATTTGGCGGTCACGTCCTTGCGGAAGGCCTTGATCGTTTCGCGGGCGATGACCTTGTTGCCCACGGCGGCCTGCAGCGGGATTTCGAACTGGTGGCGGCTGATTTCTTTCTTGAGCCGCTCAATGAGCCGGCGTCCGCGATAAGCGGCCTTGTCGCGGTGGACGACCACCGAGAGGGCATCGACCGGCACGCCGTTGACCAGGATATCCATGCGGACCATGTCGCCGTGCTGGAAGTCTTTGAGGTGGTAGTCGGCCGTGCCGTAGCCGCGCGTGCAACTTTTCAGCTTGTCGTAGAAGTCGTAGATGATCTCGCACAGCGGCAGGTCGTAGGTCATCATCACGCGCGTTGCGGAGAGGTATTCGGTGCGGACCTGCCGGCCTCGCCGCTCCATGGCCAGTTGCATGACGATGCCCACGCAATCGGCGGGGACGATGAGCTGAGCGGAGACGAACGGCTCGCGGATTTCCTCGATGACGCTCATGTCGGGCAGGTCGCTGGGCGACTCGATTTTCATCGTGGTGCCGTCTTTGAGCAGGATCTCGTAAGTGACGGTCGGGGCGGTTTGCACGACGGTGACGTTGCCTTCGCGCTCGAGGCGCTCCTGAATGATTCGCATGTGCAGCAGGCCGAGGAAGCCGCAACGGAACCCGATGCCCAGTGCGTCGGAGCCGACGGTCGCGTAGGTGTAGGAGCTGTCGTTAAGCCAGAGTTTTTCCATGGCCTCGCGGAGTTGGTCGGTGGTGGTGCCCATGCCGGGGTAAAAATCGCAGTAAACCATCTGCTGCGGCGTCTTATATCCGGGCAGCAGCTTGTCGGTGGGGTCGAGCGTGTGTGTGATGGTGTCGCCGATGCTCACGTCGGCAAGGGTCTTAATGCCCGCGACGAAGTAGCCGACCTCGCCGGCGCTGAGCGACTCAACGGGGCCGGGCTTGGGCGTGTACTTGCCGACTTCGGCCACGAGGAACGTCCGACCCATGGCCATGAGGTCGATTTTTTCACCGCGCTTGAACGAGCCTTCGAAGACGCGGGTGTGGCAGATGACGCCGCGATGCACGTCGGGCTTGGCATCGTAGATCAGGGCTTGGAGCTTGCCTTTGCGGTCGCCCTTGGGGGCGGGGATGCGCTCGATGATGGCGCGGAACAGTTCGTCCATGCCCGCGCCGGTCTTGCCGCTGGTGAAGATGGCCTTGGACGCGTCGAGGCCGAGAATGTGCTCGGCTTCGAGGGCGACGTCTTCGGGTTGGGCGGAGGGCAGGTCGATCTTGTTGACCACGAGAATCATTTCAAGGTTGGACTCCATGGCCATGAAGGCGTTGGCCACGGTCTGGGCTTGCACGCCCTGGGAGGCATCGACCAGCACGAGCACGCCTTCGCAGGCGGCCAGGGCCCGGGAGACTTCGTAGTGGAAGTCTACGTGGCCAGGAGTGTCGATAAGGTTGAGCATGTAGGTTTTGCCGTCGAGGTTGTAGTTGACGCTGGCGCGGTTGGCCTTGATGGTGATGCCCATTTCGCGTTCGAGTTCCATGTCGTCAAGCATTTGCTCGCGGAGGTCGCGTTTGGCGACGGCGCCGGTGTATTCCAGAATGCGGTCGGCGAGGGTGCTCTTGCCGTGGTCGATGTGGGCCACGATGCTGAAGTTGCGAATGAGACTTTGGTCGGTCATTTCAAAAAAGCCGCGTTTTTCCTGTTTTTTCAGGGGTTCGAATCCGAGCCAAGCATTGTAGATAGTAGCGGTTAGATTGTCGATTTTTCAGGCAAAGGCGGGCAATTCGACAATCGATACTCGGCAATCCACAATAGGTTCAATGGCCGGTCAGCCTGCTCCCTATACTTTTGATCGCGTGGTGCGGATGGTGCTGAGCGCCGCCGTGCTCATCGGCTTGTTCCTGCTGATTCGGCACCTTTCAGACGTTTTGATTCCCTTCGCGATCGCGGTGGTGCTGGCGTATTTGATCAATCCGCTGGTGAACCTCTTTCAGAGGCTGACGCGGCGGCGGGGGGTGGCGGTTGGGCTTACGCTTTTTGGCCTGGTGATCGTAAGCCTTGCCGTGCTCACGCTCATCGTCCCGCTGATGGTGAGCCAGGTGAATCGCTTCCGGGCCGATATCAACAAGCTATTTGATGACGTGGACAGCGGGCCCGTCGCACCTGCGGAGGCTCCGCCACCAACACCTGATACCGCGTCGGCTCAACCGGGGCCGCCGTCCACGATCGGTTGGACGGAGCTTGTTGAAGGGTGGGAGGAATATCGCCGCGACGCCGGCGTACAGACATCGCGGGAGCGATTTCGGGAATTGCGTGTAAAACTATCCGGGACGTATATCGGCAGCGCCCTGGAGGAGGTCATCCGCTATTTCCGATCGGGTGAGGCCCGCGAAATGCTGTTTACGCTAGCGCGGCAATTGGCGGCGGGCGGTTGGACCGTGGTGCTCTTCGCGGTGAATCTCGTGCTGGGCATCACCGCGGTTGTCCTGGTGCTGGTGTACCTGGTTTTTCTTCTGGTTGATTACCCCGAATACGCGCGAGCATGGCCCAGTTTTCTTCCGCCCCGATACCGCGATCAGACGGTGGATTTCCTGGTGCAATTCGATGCGGCCATGCGACAATACTTTCGAGGACAGGCGGTCGTCGCTTTGCTCACTGGCGCGTTGTTCGCCCTTGGAT
>JBKJYI010000329.1:0-3572 GCA_046715855.1 Phycisphaerae bacterium | reverse complement strand
TTAGATTTGAATGACAAGGGCAGTCGGGCCTGGGCAAGCATGCCATTAAAAGCCGCCTCCCATCAAGAAAAACAAATTGCTTTCCGGACGGGAGAGCCTCACGCACCCGGCCAGCAGTCCGCCCGCTCCGCAGCGGGATGCGACTCTGGCCGGTCAGGCTTCCCAGCGGCCATCTCCCGCCAACAAAAAAGCGGCGGCGCCCGGAGACCCGGAAACGCCGCCGCATGTGTTCATCATTTTGAGGTATTACTGGCCGTCAAAAGCCCGCATAAAGTTTTCGACATCGAGCATATCGACGCGGCCATCACTATTCAGGTCATAGCAGGAGCACCCTTCTGCCGCTTCGACCTCCGGCCCTGCGAGGCACGCGCTCATGGCGTTCCATTCATCCAGTCCGTAAGTGAGGGAGCTTTCACAGACGCCGCTGCCGCAGGAGTCATTCGTCGTGCAGGCATCGCCGTCGTCGCAGGTGGTTCCATTCTCCACCGGCTCTGCCTGGCAGGAATCCAATTCTTCGTTGCAAACGCCGCTGTTGCACTGGTCGCCCGATGCCGAGCAATCGTGCGGCGAACCACCCGCGCACGTGCCGGACTGACAGGTCTCACCATCCGTGCAGAACTGACCATCATCGCACGCAATGCCGTCCTCGACCGGCTGGGACTCGCACGCGTCGGAGTCTTCGTTGCAGACGCCGGTGTTGCATTGATCACCGGCAGCCGAGCAATCGCGGAATGTTGCGCTCCCACATCTTCCGGAGCGGCAGGTTTCTCCTTCGGTGCAGAATTGCGCGTCGTCACAGACGGTCCCGTCCTCAACCGGAACGGCTTCGCAAGAACCTGTTTTTTCATTGCATGCGCCGGTGTTGCACTGGTCGGCGGAGCCTGAGCAATCAAGCTGGGTTCCGCCCGCGCATGTCCCGGACTGGCAAGATTCGCCGTCTGTGCAGAGCAAATCGTCGTCGCAGGCCGTGCCATCCTCAACCGGGTGGGCCTCGCACGAGTCGGAATCTTCGTTGCAAACTCCGGTGTTGCACTGATTCCCGGCGCCCGAGCAATCGCGAAACGCTGCGCTTCCACATCGTCCGGAGCGGCAGGTTTCGCCTTCGGTGCAGAATTGCTCGTCGTCACAGGCGGTCCCGTCCTCGACCGGAAGGGCTTCGCAAGAACCCGTTTTTTCATTGCATGCGCCGGTGTTGCATTGGTTGCTTGCCGCGCTGCAATCGCGAGCCTCGCCCCCGCATACGCCTTCGCGGCATACATCGTTCACGGTGCAGAACAATTCGTCGTCGCACTGCGTGCCGTCGGCCACCGGACGGGCCTGGCACTGGTCGCTCTCTTCGTTGCAAGCGCCGTCGTTGCACTGGTCGCCGGCAAACCCGCAATCGCGGGGCGAACCTCCGCATACGCCAGCGGCACACACGTCGCCGATCGTGCAAAACAGCGTATCGTCGCAAGTGACGCCGTCAGCGATGGGCTGCGGGCGGCATGCATTGAGTTCCTCATCGCACACACCGAGATTGCACTGATCGCTTGACTGTTCGCAATCGCGGAGCGTGCCCGCGCAAATCCCGGCAAAACAGGCGTCGCCTACCGTACAGAATAAGCCGTCTTCGCACGAAGTGCCGTTTTCCACCGGGGTCAAAATGTCGCAATTGCCGGTTTCGCCCAACGGATCGCAGACGGCGGCGTTGCACAGATTCCCCTGAGCCGAGCAGTCCACGGCCTGGCCGGATCGGCACGTGCCGGCGTCGCATGAGTGTCCCACGGTGCAGGGATCTCCGTCATTGCAATCGGCGTCGCTGACGCACTCATCGCAGACATCAGACTGCTCGTTGCAAAACTCGGTCTCGAAGCAGGGACCACCCGTTGACAAGCAGCCCGATTGAGAATCGCAGAATTCGGTGCCGTTGCAGAATTGCCCGTCATTCGCGCAATTGTCATCGTTGGCCGTGTAGACGCATCCGCCGCTCACGCATCGATCATCGGTGCAGTCAACCAGGTCGTCGCAGTCTGAATCGACCAAACAGTTGCCGCATGAGTCGTTCGTTTCATCGCAAAGCTCCTCGGCTGGACACGGGTCGCCCGTCGATTGGCAATCCAGCTGGGCGTCACAGAATTCGGCGCCGTTGCAGTACAAGCCGTCGTCTGAACAGTTCGTGTCATTGATAGTGTGAACGCAATTCCCCGCGTCGCAGGAATCGTCCGTGCAACCCACGCCGTCGTCGCATTGCGCGGCAACAAGACACTCCACACAGACATCGCCATTTTCATCGCACACTGTCCCGACTTCGCAAGGTGTGCCGCCCGGAACACAGAGCCCGGCCACGCAGAGGTCCGCGCTGGTGCAGTATTCGCCGTCGTCGCAAGGAGTCCCGTCGGCGACAGGCGTGATCGTATCGCAGTTGCCTTCCGCGCCCGCCGCATCGCAGGAGGCTACGGTGCATGATCCATTCGATGCCGAACAGTCTTGTGCGCTCCCGCCCGAACACGAACCGCTCTGACAGGTTTCGCCGACGTTACAAGCATTGAGGTCGTCGCAGTCTGATCCGTCAGCTACGGGCTGGGCAACGCACAGGTCCAGCTTCTCATTGCAGGCACCCATATTGCATTGGTCGCCGCTCGCGCTGCAATCGCGTGGTGAGCCGCCGCAGGCGCCCGCCTGGCACGAGTCCTCGATGGTGCAAAACTCGCCGTCGTCGCAGGCCGTTCCGTCCGCCACAGGCTGCGCTTCGCAGGCGTTGGAAACCTCATTGCAAAATCCCGAATGGCATTGGTCGCCGGACGCGCTGCAATCGCGAGCCGATCCGCCGCAAACGCCGTCTGAGCAAGCATCGCTCACCGTGCAAAACAGATCATCGTCACAGACAGTGCCATTCTCTCGGGGCGTCAGAGCGCTGCAATTCCCTTCCGCGCCGGAGGGATCGCAGGACGCCGTATGGCACTGATCGCCGGCATTTGAGCAATCGGGCGCAGATCCACTTTGGCAGCTTCCACCCGTGCAGGAATCTCCCACGGTGCAGGCCAGGCCGTCATTGCACGCCGAGCCGTCGGATTTCGTGGGATTGGAACATTCACCGGTTACCGGATCGCACGTTCCTGCGAGATGGCATTGATCCATAGGATCGCAAACGAGAGCATCGGAGCCGGTGCAGGTTCCCGTCTGGCAGGTATCTGTCAGCGTGCAGGCATTGGCGTCGTCGCAGGCCGTCCCGTTGGTCTTGTTCGGATGTGTGCAACTCCCGACACTGCAAAAATCGTTGGTGCAGGCATTGCCATCGTCGCACTCTGCATCTGACTCGCATTGCCGGAGCGAGACGCGAATGTAATCCGTAGCAATGTCTTTATTCTGGTTGGTGTTCAGGGCAAGGACCGTCAGCTGGCCGGACGAGTCGATGTAACGTTGCGGCTTAACGGTGAAGGTATTGGTAATGGTTCCATCGGTGCTGCCATTCGTCGCGGTGCTTCCCACCAGCGTGTAGCTGGCGCTCTTCGGGTTCCACAAATATATTTGTGCGGCGCTTCCGCCTGAGGCCAGCCCTTCCCAGGCCACAGTAATCGCAGAAACTGAAGAGG
>JBKJYI010000328.1:0-2520 GCA_046715855.1 Phycisphaerae bacterium | reverse complement strand
GGCAATGTGCCGTAAACGGTTGAACGCCCGCACGTTGCGTCCACGGGGGTGGGGGTTCATGCGGGGATAGCCGCGGGGATGCGGGGGTTAAGGTCAATTGGCATGAGGCGATTATCGGACATAGGCATCGGTAATGGCACTCTTCTAATTGTCGGCTGGGGAAGATTTTTGGTGTTCATAGAAAATAGTTTCGCGCCTGGGTCATTTCGATCCGACTACACAATAGAATAATGCCTTCGAGCGGGGCCTTGTGGGCGCTTGCTCTGATTTTTGTTTGAGATTCCGGTTGCGGATTTATCGGGTGGCGTGGCTCCGGTTCGGGGCGGATGAGGAGTTTTTCCTATGGCAATGAAGAAAATGTTGGCGGTTTTGGTTGCGGGGTTGATTGCGAGTCCCGCGTTGGCGTCCACGTTGAATTTGAACGTGAAGTCTTCGACGAATAATACGAACGCGGTCACGGTCGCCCCCAACGCGGCGGTGGCTTTCAAGGTGGAAGGCGTCCTCAACGACAACCTGAACGAAGGGTTGGCGCTGGTGGGTTTTGACCTCCATCTGACGGGTGCGGGCGGATCGGGGACGACCCCGCTGCCTGCTAATGCGGTGGTCGCGCCGACCGGCACCGTTTCCTGTGCGAACCCGATGCGGGCGTTCGTGAAGCCCGAGGGCATCACCAACCCGGCGGGCTATGGCGGCACGCTCATCGCGGGCGACCTGGTTCAGGTCGGCGGCGGTCAGAACACGATCAAGAACAGCGTGGACAATCCGGCCTGTGCGCCCAACTGCGCACCGTTCCCCATCGGCACGCCGATTCTGGGCGTTGCACAGCCGGCGGTTTGCGGCACGGCCGTAGTCGCGACGGGATCGTTCAATGCCCCGGCCACGCCCGGCGTGTATACCCTGCAGGTGCTTAACGGTTTCGCCAACGTCATCAAGGACGGCGAGGTTCTGGCGAACGCGTTCCTGGCCACTGAGGCCGCCGGAGTGAACGTGACTGGAAGTCTGGCGGTAACTGTTAGCGGATGTACGCCAAGCGGCATCACGGCCAGCACGCCGGCGAAGTGCTCGGTTGACGCGCGTCGCCCGCATGCACCGAATCAGACCACGGCACAGACTGTCAGCTCGATCACCCTCACTATGAACACGTGCGGGGTAGCTGCGGTTCCGGCGAATTTCACGGTTGCCTGCACGCCGGCCGGCGCGCCGTGTCCGACGGTTTCCACCGTCCAGAATGCCGCAGGGTCCGTCACGGTCAATTTCAGCACGCCGATTCCAGCGGGCAAGTGGACGTGCGTGACGCACGCCGCGACCAATACGAAGTCGTGCATCGGCAGTCTTCCCGGCGATACCAGCGGGAACTTGTTCACGGCTCCGGCGGATATTCTGGACCTGATCAACCACCTGAACGGCGTTCGCGTTCCCCCGCTGGCCCTTGATCATTGCGACATGGATCGTTCCAACCTTTGTGCACCGGCGGATATCATCTCGCTGATCGATATGCTCAACGGCACAAACGGCTACATCGTGTGGAACGGCAAGAGCCTGGCGGCTTGCCCGAGCCCGTGATGCGGCAACAGTAAAATTCGAAGTTCAAAGTTCAAAAAAACAAGGCCGGTGGGACGAAAATCCCGCCGGTCTTTTTTTATGGAACGATTTCCAGTTTGTTCAAAAGAGTTGCGACCCAGCTGGCCGGCGTTTCTGTCTCCGATGGAAATCGCAGAATCGTGCACTGAGGACCGACCGGTCCCCATACGCGCGGATCAGTGGGGCCAAAGAGTGCCACGGTGTTGACACCGGCGAGAGCGGCCACGTGGGTCATGCCGGCGTCGTTCCCGATGAATGCGCTGGCGGCGGCGACCCGGTCGGCGGCAGCGTTCACGGACTCCTCGAAGATCACGGGGGCAGCGCGTTCCAATCGCCTTCGAAACTCGAGTCCATCGCGCTCGACTTCGTCGGGGCCGATCATCCACTGGGCGTCCAGTCCGCACGAAATGAGTTCCGTCAAGAGCGCTTCGAGATGCTCAAGCGGGCAGCATTTGATCTGTCCGCCGCTCCCGGGATGCATGATGACATGTGGCGCCGTGGTGATATGGTGAGGTGGCGATATGACAACATCGCGATCAAGCGATGGGGCCATATTTGCAGGCCGATCGTGGCCATAGGAAGATGTCAGATTTGAGGTTTCAGATTTCAGATTTGAGATTTCAAATTTGAAATCAAGGCCCTGTCTACTTATTTCGTCGACCCATTGTTGCGTGATGTGCATGCCTTGGCGGAGCGTTTGCTCATTGGGTCGTGGGTCAACGTGCAGCACGCAGTTGGGACCGAGTAATTCCGTCAATCTCCTGGCGACGTCCTCCTCGGGTCCGCCCAGAAAGCTGATGGTGCAGTCGAAGTTTTGCACGAGCCACAAGGAATCGGCCCTTCGATTGTCTGATGCAGTGGTCGCGCCCCAAAGCAGCGGACTCAGCCGGTCGAGCGGAATCGCTTCGTCGATCAGGCGTCGCTTCGCCGCCCATGCCG
>JBKJYI010000327.1:0-2982 GCA_046715855.1 Phycisphaerae bacterium | reverse complement strand
CTATGTGGCCGGTCAGCTCGCCAACGGGTTGTTCATTGGCCGCACGATGGATTATCACGCGAAGCTCGATCAGCAGATTCAGGCTTTGAACCGGGACCAGATCAAACAGGTGATCGCGAAATATATTGAGGAGGGCCGATTGGTGAAGGTAAAGGCCGGCGACCTGGCCAAGCCGACCGACGGGAAGGAAGGCAAGCCGCCGGAGACGAAGTCGCAGTCGTAGGAATTCTTCGAATAAGGGAGTCGATAGTGACGATTTCTAGTTTGAAATTTCAAATTTGAGATTACAGATTACGCAAATTTGACGCCTTTGGAGGAACACTATTCGCAGGGGGTCGTGCGGTCCGGAGGGACGTGCGGCCCTCCATTCTTTTAGCTAGCGAAATTCAGCGCCGAATCTCAGCCAAGTAAGCGACTTTGAATAGTCAAAATCCTTCACCGATGATAAGACCGCCATATGGACGGCCTGATCAATTTCAACAAGCCCACGGGGATCACGTCGGCAAAAGCGCTGTACAAAGTCCGGGCCATCACCGGGCAGCGCAAGAGCGGGCATGCGGGGACGTTGGACCCGGCGGCGAGCGGAGTGCTGATACTTTGTATGGGCAAGGCCACCAAGCTGGTCGAGTCGATCATGGATCATCCCAAAGTCTATCGCACCACGGCGCGGCTCGACGTCACCAGCGAAAGCTTCGACAGCGACCGGCCATTAGTCCCCGTTGATGTCACGAATCCGCCGGATGAATCGCAGGTTCGCAAGGCGCTGGCGAGTTTCGAGGGCACGATTCAGCAAGTCCCCCCGAACATCAGCGCCATCAAAATCGGCGGCGTGCCCTCCTACAAACTTGCAGGGAGTGATCGGGAATTCGCGCTCGCGGCGCGAGCGGTAACGGTTCACTGGCTTCATCTTCACGGTTACGCTTTTCCTAACATCGACTTCGAAATGTGCTGTGGCCGGGGAACGTATGTGCGCTCGGTGATTCGCGACTTAGGTGTGGCTCTGGAGACGGGAGGGGTGCTGACCTCGCTGGTGCGCACTCAAATCGGTCCGCTAAAACTCGAGTCCTCCTGGACCATGGACGCGTTGAGAAGTGCAACCGACCCGGGCCAGTACCTTATCGAGCTGTCCCAGGCCACGGACTTATTCGGGCAGAACGTCACCATTCCGCCGCGACCCGTTTCTTTTTTTTGAACTTCGAATTTTGATCTTTGATGTTAGAAAAGAAGCCCCGCATAGAGTCGAGCCGATTGGGGTTCGGCTGTTCGCGAGGCTTCCGTCGTAAGTTCCCCGGGACTTTCGTCCGGAGATGAGATCGCACGGATCTCTATCTCCATTATGCAATGAAGAAGCGAATAATCAAAGCGGAGTTACCCGCGAAATGAGTATGAACTTGTGAACTATGCGCGCCCATGAATGAAAAGGCCTGTTTTTCTAGGGGTTTGTTGTGGAAGGCGTCTCCGTGGCTGCTGCGTCCGAATTCTTTTTGATCCAATCGCGCATCGGTTTGGGGGCGCCAGCCAGCCGCCATTGATCATGCTCCCGCACCAGCATCATCACGATCTCGCGCACCGGCTCGCGCTGTCCAGCCTTCTGTGCCGGATCGAGCGCAACTTCGACCAGCAGGACGTAGACCACTTCCGGACCCTCGCCATCCGGTTCTTTCTCGAGCCGCGCCTGTTGCAGTCCGCGCACTTCAATCCGGTGGACTGCATGCCAGCCCTCTTCGAACTCCGCGCGAGAAATTGGCTCCTGCTTCGCACTCCACAATGCCCGGAAGGCCTCATAGTTGCCCCCCGCGCTCTGCGTCAACGCTGTTCGCACGAATAGATTGACGCTCTCATCCCCGGCTCGTAGCGCTTCGGGAAAAATCAGTTGGGCCGAACGCACCCCAGCCGGCTTCGTGGTCGAGGGCTCGTTGTCGCTTTTTTGATCTTCGCGGCAACCCCCGATGAAAAGTACAAGAGTGGCGGTGGCGACGGATGCTAGTGAGTTCATGTTGCGCGGCAATCGACCCAAAGCCCCTTTCAGAGTGGTGCTCGCAGAGTATAGTAGCCGCGTGGCGGGTGGCCAAGCGCGGTTGGCCAGGCCGGTTGCGTAAAACCTCTTAGGAACACTCTGCATGCTCGCAGCGACGCCGTGGTACTGGTGGGCCGGATTCCTCGGATTCGTCGTAACCATCCTGGTCCTCGATCTGGGCGTTTTCCATCGCAAATCGCACGTCGTCGGGCTTCGCGAGGCTTTCGCCTGGTGCGTGGGGTGGGTGAGCCTGGCGATGATCTTTTGCGTGGGCATCTATTGGGGATGGTTTGGCGACTACCTTCCGGAAGAGCGCGGCAAGGCGGCGCTCGAGTTTCTCGCCGGCTACCTGGTCGAACAGGCCCTGAGCATCGACAACGTCTTCGTTTTTGCGGTGATCTTCAGTTATTTCTGCGTGCCCGCGGCCTTTCAACACCGGGTCCTGTTTTTCGGCATCGTCGGCGCCATTTTCTTCCGGGCGATCTTTATTTTCGGCGGGCTGTGGCTGATCGAAAACTTCAAATGGACCATGTACATCTTCGGGGCCTTCCTGATTCTTACCGGCGTGAAGATGGCGCTGCGCCGGAATGAGGAAATTCATCCCGAAAAAAACCCGGTGCTCAGGCTGGCTCGAAGGTTGCTTCCGGTTACGCCCGATTACTGCGGCCAGCAATTCTTCTGCCGCGTCGAAGGCAAATTGTTCGCCACGCCCATGCTGCTGGTGCTCCTCTTCGTCGAGACGACCGACATCCTGTTCGCGGTGGATTCCATACCGGCAGTCCTGGCTATCACCAAGGATTCCTTCATCGTATTTACCTCGAACATTTTCGCGATCCTCGGCTTGCGGGCCTTTTACTTCGCGGTGGCGGGCTTCATGCAAATGTTCCGCTTCCTCACCTACGGCCTCTCGGTCCTCCTCGTTTTTATTGGCGGCAAGATGATTGCGTCGGCGATCTGGGGCAGCC
>JBKJYI010000326.1:0-3370 GCA_046715855.1 Phycisphaerae bacterium | reverse complement strand
TTTGTTCTTGCGCAAATTAGCTTAGGGCCATTGGGGCGACCCGCGGCGTCCAGACCGCCGATCTCATTGGGACCGGTACGTCGTTTGACGCCAGTTTGAGGGTCTCCCGGTGTTCCCTTATCGGTTCAGCCAAGTGAAAGCGCCCAACCGCGCAAGGAAGCCGCGACGAACAGACCGGCATATTATAGACGGTGGGTAAGACGGGTCCACGGAAAATAACGCGGTGAGTGCAGCCAAATTCTTTTTCATTTTTCGCGTAGATGAACTAGAATTTGCTTGACATTCTAAGCAAAAACGATCTTACCAAACTCCGCGAGCCGCGAACTTCAGTTCGCGCGGAGGCCCGAATGGCTGAGGACTTTTCTTGCCTTTTGTGAAGGTGCATCGTTGACCGTCCCGGACTCACGATTTCAATCTCTCCCGCAATTGCGAAGTCATCCTCGCGACTGGAAGTCGAACTTCTACGTCTACCCGGTCATCTCGCGGCGCAGCGGAGGACTCTCCATCGGCGTCAATCTCAATCCGGACGCGGCCTGCAACTTCGACTGCGTCTATTGCCAGGTCGATCGCACCACGGCCCCCCGAATCCGCGAGGTCGAACTGCCGCGTCTCGAACAGGAATTGCGCACCATGATCGAGATGGCCCGGACGGGTGTGCTGTTCGAGGAGGAGTCGTTTCGCGATGTTCCCGCTGAATTCCGGGCGATGAAAGATATTTCTTTTTCCGGCGACGGCGAGCCCACCACGTGCCCGCATTTTTGCGGCGCCGTGCAGATTGCCGCGAAGCTCCGCGCAGAGTTCGGCTTGAACAATGCAAAACTCGTGCTCATCACCGACGCGTGTTATCTCACCCGGCCCGCAGTCCAGGAAGGGCTCGCCATTCTCGATGCCAGCAACGGCGAAATCTGGGCCAAGCTCGACGCCGGCACCGAGGAATATTACCGGCGGGTAAACGTGCCCAATTATCCGCTGCGTCACGTGATCGAGAACATCACTTCGGCGGCGCAGGTCCGGCCCATCGTCATCCAATCGTTATTCATGCGGCTCGACGGCGTAGGGCCTGCCGATGCAGAAGTCGTCGCTTTCACGGATCGACTCAACGAAATTCTAGCCGCCGGCGGGCAGATCAAACTGGTGCAAGTCTACACCGTCGCCCGGCGTCCCGCGCAGTCGTTCGTCAGCGCGCTTTCCGACGCCCAAGTCGATGCCATTCGCGACCAGGTTCGACAGCAGACAGGACTGTTAGCGGAATGTTTTTACTCCGGCGCCTAAAGTCTTGAGAGCGGCCTGTAGCGATTTGCTGGCCTCAAATCTGCCTTTTTCTGAGCTTCGCAACTTATTTCATTGTTCGCTTCAATCCCCTCGCTCGGTTTCTTGCTTTGACGGCGAATCGCGCGCCCCACTCATGTTTTTCATGGAAGGGCGCCGGGAATGCGCCCTCTGGAGACGCGGTACCATGATTTTTTTTAATTACGGACGGCAAGATCTCGAATTACCAAGTGTACACAACCGTGTAACGAATTGTGACTTCGCCGTCTTTTTCGACTTCGACGGGGAAATGGACGGTCCGCGAGTCGAACTTCTCAAACGGGTGCGACTTCTCGGTGATCTCCCAGCCCGTCCAGCGGTAGAGGTTTTCCTTGGCGATGACATTAACCTTCTCGTCCTTGTGATTGCGGATTTTAATCTCGATTTTCTCCTCCATCCGCTTGCGGCCAGTGTCCACCTTGAAATCGGTCTGCACCCGCTCGCCCACCACGTCGAACGCCGAGCCCATCTTGATCAGCACCGACTCATCCTTGGGCGTGTGGTCGATGGCGTCCTCGCCGATGAACTCCAGGCTTCCGTCCGCAGCATCGAGCTTGCTCACCCGAATCCGCCCCGACGGCAGCGGCATTCCCATGCCGATGTCCTTCTTGTTCTTGAATTGCAGATAGGTGTCCACCTTTTTGTTCGACTCCACGCCGAAGTTGCGATCGACCATCGGCGCCCCGTAATAGGGATATCGATTCTCCAGCCCGTAATAAACCATCACCTTTTCGCAAGGCACCTGCCGCGCGGTGGGGAACAATTCAATCTGTTTGGTGGAGCGATCCGGAATCGTCGCAGGCCGCCCAAGGGTGTAGAGGTGGTATTCGAAAAACGCCTTTTCCTCGAAGCCCCCATCAGCCATTTCGGCCGCCGCCACACCCCGCTGCATCCTCATGTCCTTTGCCATCGGCTGCGGCTGAGGAGCGCGGCCCACGTCGCCCGCGATCAGCTTGAGCTTCGCCTCGCGATACGTTCCGCCCGATTGATTCAGCACGCTCACCCATGCCCCAATGTCGAGCAGCCCGCTGTTGGCATCCTTGCCTTCCGCGAAGACCACGTTGTAGTCGGACCACCAGGTAATGCCTTTCGTCTCGTAGGCCACGCGCGTCTTGTGCTCGCCGGGCTTGTCTGTGGCCACCGACCACACCAGCGTGGGCTTGGTGAGTAGCCCGCCGGGCAATTCCGGGAATCGCACGTTGGTATAACCGTTGACCACCCGCACGCCACCGTCGGCCATCTTCAAGACCAACCCGCCCTGAGCGCTGAGCAGCACGCCTGTGTAGGTTTCGATTTTGTCGCCGACGCTCTGCTCGATGGTCACTTCGCGATCCAGGAATCGCTCCATGAGTTTTTGCGTGCTCACCAGATCGAACTCGAAACTCTGCTCCAATACCCGCGTGCCCGTTGGGTCCGTCAGCGACGCAAAACTCACCGTCGTCGGATCGATCATCGCGGCCACTTCGCGAAACCGCACCGTGCTCCGGCCCGCCTCCAGCGTGAGTGGCCGATCCTGCCGCACGATCGCGTAACCGGGAATCTGCTGTCGCCAGTGCACTCCGTAAACATTCTCCTGCATACCCGGCTGGTACATCTCCGGCGGCACCCCCCCGGGCCGGGCCGCGCTATAAATAGTTAGCGACGTAGACTCCCCGGCCACCGGCTGCGCAGTTCCCACCGGCGCAGGAGGCGGTTGTGGAACCGGAGGCGGAACAGGAGCTTGCTGTGCCCTCAGCAAGGAAGCCGAGGTCGCCAATAAGCCAAGCGAGAAAACAGCCGGTAATAACAAACGCGAATCCATCAAGGTCGTCCTTTCATTACCCAAATGCGAGGGCATTTTACAACTTCTTGGACAGCCTGCGCAAGAAAAAGTTCCATCGATTCCTCTTCGTGCTCTTCGTGTCCTCCCATGAAGCGGCTGCTGTCAAGGTCTATGCGAAATTGATGATTCCTGACCAACCTCCCATTCTCGCTGGTGGCATGCACCGCACACTAAGCTGGACCTGTCAGGAGGATACGCTCATTCTTCGTGAGGGCCTCGAAGGCCAGACACGTGAGGCGA
>JBKJYI010000325.1:0-3277 GCA_046715855.1 Phycisphaerae bacterium | reverse complement strand
GGGGCGGCCCCCCCCCCCCCCGCGGCTCCGTAAGAGCTTGGCCCACGTTCACCTGGTCGGGTGCCATGGCCAAGCGAAGCGCCGCCATGCCTCGTGGATATCATGCCGGCGCCCGATGAGGCTGGGCTTGGGCATGGCACCGAGTCCCCGCGCTTCGGTGGACCTGCGGCATAACACCCAGTCCGCAGCCGAGATCCACGTCGCATGATCAAGCAAGAGCGACTCATATCACCGACTTTTGCTTGCGACCGCTCAGATACGACTCCATGACGCAGTGGCTCAGATCTCCGCTGGTGCAATAAAACGCCACGCCTTTGGTCAGCTTGGTCAGGTTGCCGACAAAATCAACCCAGTCCATGTAGAAATAGTCCTCGATGAGCGCAAACGTCGAAAAGCGAACGCCGCTGCGGGAAAGATGCACGGCCTCGCTGAGCGTCGCCATCGTGGTGGAGTCATCCGGCGGATAGATCAGGTGAACGATGTCGCCCTCCATGTGCGCGGTAGGCTGGCCGTCGGTGATGATGAACACCTGCTTATTGTTTCCGCCCCGCCTCGCGAGAATTCGCCGCGCCGTCAGCAGGCCCATGTGCAAGTTGGTGAAGTGCTGAGGAGCAGTTTCAATGTTGGCGATCGGCACGCGCAGGTCGATCTCGGGATCATGGGTCGAAATGGTTTTGGGGCGGGCCAGCGGCAACTTATGCTCCGGGATCACTTCGGAAGCCGTCGCGAATCCGACAATGTCCACGGTGTCGAGCGTGAATCGCTGGCGGATCAGTGCGAACATGGCCATCGCGCATTTTTTCGCCTGGGTGAAGCGGTCCCACCGCCCCATCGAGCCGGACATGTCCAACAGGATCACCGTGCTGCAGGTGGCCTTGGATTCACTTAGATGTAGTGCGAAATCCTCTTCGCGCAATCGCAGCGGCAAGCCTAATCCTCCGCGATGCACCGCGTTTCGCAGCGTGATGTTCAAGTCGATGTCATTGATCGAGTCGCCCCACTGGTACGCACGAGTGCTGTCCAGCCGCTCGCCCCCCGTTCCGGGCGCGCGCGTTTCATGGCCCTCCGGCGAGCCGGGCCGCAGGCCGCGAAAGACTTCCATCAATGCCTTGCGCTGCATGCTGCTGATAGCCCGCGGCGTCAGCCGGAACTTCGCCCCAACTTTGTCCAGCAAGCCTTCGTCGATCCATTTCTGGATCAGCTCCCGCCCCTCCGGGTTGTCCTCCAGGTTGCGAAGCGATCGCAAGGCGTCGTCGCCGTACTCCAGCACGAATTCCAGCAGTTGGGAGAACTGCTGCAAGTGGTCCTGCGTCGGGAATTCCTCGCCGTCCCACTGTTGATAAACAAATCGCATACGGCCCCCTATCAGAGAATGATCGATTATAGTGCGTCTAACGGTCAACTGTAGCGAGCCGCGAACTTCAGTTCGCGCGGACATGCGCATCGTGCACGTTACGGTGGACTATTAAATGCTCTAATCTAAATGACAGCCGCGACGGGGACCGTTACGCTTGCTTTCCTGCCCGGCCCCGTTCAGGCCCTACGTGCCCGACAACAACCCACGGTTTCAGGTGACACGGGAGTTCGTTAGAATTGAGTCATGGTCCCGCAGCAGAAATTCGAGGAGAGTATCCGCCGCCAGATCGAAATCCATCTGGCCCGGACGCCGACCGAAAGATTTCTCGCTTTCCTTGAACTGCAAAGCGCGATCGAAGCTCTGGAACCAAAGAACCCCGAATCCATCGAACGCCGAAGAAAGGCGATGGATGCCCGCCGCAAAAAAAAGATCGAGGGAATACGTGCCACCTTCAGACAACTCATGGCCACCGGCAAACTCGACCCTCCTCGAAGCGATCCAGGGTTTAGTTTCGACCTTAAATGACCACGGCATTTGCTAACGTTTGAAAATCGTTTTCCGCTGGTACGCGTACTTGCTTAGGCGGTTGCTGATATAGAGGGCCTCCAAGACGAATTCCGCGGCGGCGGCGAGGTGGCCGACGACATTCGCCGGCGTGCCGAGAGCGTCGCATAAACCCGTGGCCGCCGACTTGAGCGGCGCGATGCGATTGACATTCGCAACCAGATCCGCGGTTGACAGGTCGTCCCCTACTTCGATCGAAGCGGCCTTATCCGCAAAGGCGGCCACCACGGGTTCGAGGTCGGAGATGTTGGCATACTTTTCAAACACCTCTTTGACCGCCTCCCCGGTGATCGAGGCGATCAGCTTGTCTTCGGCCCGCTCATCCTCGGCCAGCATAAGTTCGACCTTTCCGCGCATTCCGGCGGCCAGGTACGCCAGGTCGCATATCCGCGGCACGACGTGTCTCTCGCCGTGAGCGAGGCAGCGGCGTTCGGCGTTGGAAACGAGCAGCTCGGCGTTGGCAATCGAGGCTCTCGCGGAAACTCCCGATTGCTGGTTAATGTGCGGACTCTGTCGAGCGATCGCCGCAATTTCTTCCACGATCTCCAGCATGTACCGCGGCACATCGACGCTCCATTCGCGATCATCGCGCTGCAGCCACGCGCTGCCCCGCGTGATGGCCATCGCGTCGTCGGTGCGGAGCGGATAATGCGTGCGGATGACCGAGCCGATGCGATCCTTCAGCGGCGTCACGATGCGGCCACGATTAGTGTAGTCCTCGGGATTCGCGGTGAAGGCCATGAACATGTCCACCGGAATCCGAACCGGAAATCCGCGAATCTGAATGTCGCGCTCTTCCAGCGCATTGAATAATCCAACCTGAATTCGCGGGGCCAGGTCGGGCAGTTCGTTGATCGCAAAAATGCCGCGATTGCTGCGCGGGATCAGCCCGTAATGAAGAACGCCCTCATCGGAAAGGTGCCGCCCTTCGGCATGCTTGACCAGGTCGATCTCACCCAGCAGGTCGGCAATGGTGACATCCGGCGTGGCCAGCTTCTCATGAAACCGCTCGTCGCGATGAATCCACCGCAGTTCCAGGTCGTCGCCGTGTTTTTCCAGCAGCTTGCGATTCGCGGAGAACCGCGGCGCGAGCGGATCATCGGGGATGTCGCTCCCTGCAAGCGTCGGCGTCCATTCGTCGAGCAGCGTGGGCAGCATGCGAATGATTTTGGTCTTCGCCTGCCCGCGAAGCCCAAGAAGCAAGAGATCGTGGCGGCTCAAAATCGCGTTAATAATTTGCGGAATGACGATGTCGTTGTAACCGATGATGCCGGGAAAAATGGGCTCGCCCGCGCGAAGTCGCTCGATAAGGTTATCGCGCAGTTCCTGCTTAACCGACCGGCTGCGGTACCCCTG
>JBKJYI010000324.1:0-9500 GCA_046715855.1 Phycisphaerae bacterium | reverse complement strand
CCTTGTCGGTGGTCAGCATGTCCGAATCTCCGCCCTGGCGCAATACCTAACAAGCGCCGAACGCGCACGAGATTCATTTGGAATCCGTATTACAAGCGAAATGCCTCGCCTTGCTCCCTTCTTGCTTCTTTACGTTGTTGCCTGCTCAATCGGCGTTTGCAGCTATTAAACGCGGATTGGGTCCTCAGCGCGAAAAAAATTGACGGATCAAAACCAAAATTGTGCAAACGCAAAAATGTCGGCGCCGCGACGCTCCCAAGGTCACTTGGGAAACACACCGATCGGAATTTCCCGCTGCCGAAATTATGTTTTTTCGTAAATCCATTGCCACGCTCCTCCAGCTAATGCCCATAATGCACCGCCTTTGGTCCTGTGGCGCGGGGCTAAAAGGGGGGATCAAGTTTTCCTTCGGTTTTGTTTCATCAATTTTCAGGCCTCGGGGTCGGTCCGACTCAGGGTAGCGCCAGTTCTGACGGAAGCCCCACACCTCAAAGGAGCAGAGTATGAAGAAAACTGCATTTGCGTTGGGCGCGCTTTGCATCACCTGGGCCGTCGGCGCCTCGCTTGCCGCTGCGCAACCCCAGCAATGTGGCGGCATCGCGGGCACGCCCTGTCCCGAAGGAAAAGTCTGCCGGTTCGCGATCGGAGCGTGCTTCCCCGACGCAGCGGGCACCTGCGTTAAGGCGAAGCCCAATTGTCCTCCGGGCGGCCAGGACGTGTGCGGATGTAACGGGGTCACCTATAACAACCGCTGCGAGGCCGAAAACGCCGGCGCCGTAATCGCCCATACCGGCCCCTGCGAGCCGAGCGGATGCACCGACAGTCGAGAATGCGCACCGACTGAGTATTGCAATTTTCCAGACACAAATTGCGGGACTACCCCGGGCGTATGCGAGCCCCGACCCGAACTGTGTCCGACCGTGTTTGACCCCGTGTGCGGCTGCGATGGGCAGACCTACTCCAATGAGTGCTTTGCGGCCATGGCCGGGGTTGACGTGGATCACCCGGGTGAGTGCGCACCCAGCGGCGGATGTACATCCAACGCCGACTGTCCGTCCACGGAGTACTGTGAGTTTCAAGCCGGGACCTGTGGTCCAACGGGAACATGCCAGCCGCGGCCCGAGATCTGCATACAAGTCTTGGACCCGGTATGCGGGTGCGACGGGCAGACCTATTCCAACTCGTGCGTAGCGGCGGCGAACGGCCAGTCCGTCGCCTCCCAAGGAGAATGTCCGTAGCGCAGTAATGCTTTCTGACGGTTATGTTAAAAAAGGTGTCAGGATGATTTATCACTCGAAATCATCGTTCACCGCGTGTCGATGAAACAACTCATCCTGACACCTTTTTCTGAATCAGAACCGGCCGTAGAGGGGAATAGGAGTGACCGCGATGCCGCCCTCGCGGATCGTGCTGTAGTCGGATGGGCCGGTGACGTCGCGCAGCCAATACGAAGCGCCGTAGTCAAAGCGAAGCATGCGGCCCTCTTCAGACTCTTTGCGGTCAAAGCTCATGGGCATGGGATGGACAGCCACCGGGACGCGGTGAATGTGCCTCCGTGGCACAGCGGGAATCGGCGCGGGAAAGTTGACGCTCCAGAATCCGGGGCCTTCGAGGACTTCGGCGGCCAGTTCGCGAACCAGGATTTGCGCGGCCTTGCTGGTTGCCTCCCAGTTGAGCTCGACATCCTTGCGCAAGGCTTGTGACAGTGCGATGGAGCGAATCCCCAGGATGGCCCCCTCCCGTGCGCCGGCCACCGTCCCGGAATAAAAGGTATCCACGCCGGCGTTGGCCCCGTGATTAATGCCAGAGACGATCAGGTCAATGGGAGTGTCTACGAGCGACGCGTGGGCGAGGCGGATGCAGTCGGCCGGCGTGCCGTCAACGGCAAAGCTGATCCCATAACGCGAATGATGCCGGCGCTCCACGTTGATGGGAGTTCGAAGGGTAATCGTGTGACTGCATGCGGACCGCTCCGACGACGGGGCAACAACGACGACTGTGCCGAGTTCTTTGATGGCGTTATAGGCCGCCTCGAGACCGCGAGCGTCAATCCCGTCATCGTTGGTTAGGACAATATTCATGGCCGTATTGGAGACCGACTCAGCTTAATTCTTGGAAACGGAACGCTCGCCGAAGGCCGATTCGCCCCATAACTTCACAGGGAATTCCCAACTCGCACCGAACTTGCCGGCTCACTGTCCGGAATTGTACTCTTTTAATCGGAAACGGCATCCCAAGTTTACGCAGCCGGAACAACGCGCGCCGAACCGGACAACGGCATGCTGATCGCGCGGTCCGCAGCTCCTTTGGATGCATGATAAGAGTCGGTGCTCAAGTCTGTTGGGGGCAAAAAATGAATGAAGCGTGTCTGGTGGCCGATGGAGTGATTGAATTACCGCCCTCCGCGCCGCAAATTCGAGTGACCGCGGGCTCGGGGTCGGCGGGACAAAAGACGTGGAACCTGCGGCGTCCCGTGACGCTACTGGGTTCGAAGCGGCCTGCGCACATCGTCTTGCACGATCGAGGAGTAAGCCCCGCACACTGCGTTATTATCAATACAGGCACGGACGTTTTGCTTTTTGACTTACATACAGCCGGCGGAACATTTCGCGGAAAAGAACGAGCCGAGCTGGTCGCCCTCGAGGACGGTGACATCGTGACACTGGGAGACAGCCGGGTGCAGGTTGCAATTCGTCAGCCCGAACCGGTTGCCGACCAAACGGGGCTGGGCCTGGAATATAAAGAACCGACCCTCCTGGTTAACCCGATCATGCTTTCCATCATACATACGGACACCCGATGGTTCATCGAGAAAGCTGTAACACTCATCGGACGCAACGAGCAAGCAGCTGTTCGGCTCGATCACCACGAGGTTTCTTCACGACATGCACTGTTGTTTCGCTTTGGCGTTGAGCAGGCGATTTACGATCTGGGGAGTCGAAACGGAGTATGGGTGAATGGTCAGCGTCGCGAGCTCTCGCACATCGCCCCGGGAGATCGCCTCACCGTGGGCCCCTTCGGGCTGCAGTTGGAAGTCCAGAATCAGACGATAGCGCTGAGCGCTTCGCGGTCTGTCCTACCGGTCGATTCAGGCGTGAAAAAGTCCGTTGAACAGGCAAGAACGTCTGCGGCTGCAAATACATCGAATAATCCGGCGGATGCAGCACCGCCGCAGGCCGCGCGCGACCCAGTGCAAGCTCGAGCAGCTTCTCCCGTCGAGAGCTACGATCCCAGCGGCACCAACATTGCCGAAGCGTGGGAGCGATTGAACCTGTGGCGTGCGCAACTGCGGAATGACACGGCGGCCCTTGCCGAGCGCCAGGCGAGCCTTTCGACTCGAGAGGCAGAGGTCAATGCGCGCGACGCGGCATTTCGTGAACAGTTCGAGAACAACGCGCGTCTTCATGACCAGTTTGCGGCGCGCGAGAAGGAGCTTGCGGAACGAGCCGCACTTGTTCAGCAAGAGCAGAATGTGCTCAATGAAAGCCAGAAGGACTTCCTCGACAAGCAAATCGAGAGCCAGAAAAAGGAGGAGGAGCTCCATCGGCGCGAGCAGGCAATGGCCCAGCGATGGTCGCGCATGCAATCGACGGTTTGCCCGCATTGTCAGAAGCCGGTTTCGCTTGGGGCAGGTTGACCATCTGACCCGAGGCATCCATCCATCATCTTTGATTTGAGCTCTGGGCGTTCTTCCCTTCAGGTTCGCCCTTCCTTCAATGGAAAGCCGTGTGTCCATGCAAGTCGATTGTTGCTTGCGAAACTCTCAAGCGGCGCTATCCTCGCATCAGCATGATGCGACTAATCCATGACGGTTCGGTCGACGGACCGACGAATATGGCCCGCGATGAGGCCATGCTGATGGAAGTCGGCCACAGGTCCGCTCCCCCGACATTGCGCCTTTATCAGTGGTCGCCGGCTACCATTTCCCTGGGATATTTTCAGAAGTATTCCGACTACGAAGCCCTGCCGGCACCGGCTGGGGCGTTGCCTGTGGTGCGCCGATTGACGGGCGGCGGGGCGATTTTGCACGACCTGGAACTCACCTATTCCATGGCGCTTCCGGCTGGACACGAGTTGTTGATTGATGGGCCCAACCGGCTGTACGAATTGGCCCATGATGCGGTGATTGCTGCTTTGGCAGAGCTGGATTTATCGGCGGGACGGTGCGGGAAGACAGATGACTCGGGGGCGGCGCGGGGGCCTTTTTTTTGTTTCGAGCGGCGGCATTGCTACGACGTGCTGCTCGGGGCGGAAAAGATCGCGGGCAGCGCCCAGCGGCGTACGCGGCAGGCGGTTTTGCAGCACGGATCCATCGTGCTGGGAAATCGATTTGCCCAGCAACCCACGGCGGTCGCCTGGCAAGCGCAAGATGTAGACGAGACGCATGCAAAATTCGAGGCGGCTCGAAATGCGTTCACTGCGCAGATGAAAAAAGTCTTGCGGGTACATTTCGAACCAATGGATTGGTCGATGGCCGAACAGGAATCGGCCTCGAATCTGAGAGAAAAATATCTGGCCCTCTGCTGGACGCGCCGAACGTGACTCAGCGTGGCTTGCTGCGCTGGAGACCGAGTGGGGCGAAGTGCCTGTTCCCATTGCTCGCGGCCAACCGGGATCAAATGAGGGACGGTGTCGAATCAACCGACTTTCTCTTCAGCTTGCGCCCTTTCTGGGTGGTGGGCGAACTGGTCAGCGGATCGGCCGGGCCGGTGAGCGAGTCTCCAGCGGATATCGTCGCAAGTCGATCGTTCACTTTCTTCGCGTAATCTTCGGAAAGTTCGAATCCCACGAAGTTGCGGCCCAGCTTCTTTGCAACGGCCAGCGTCGTACCGCTGCCCGCGAAAGGGTCGAGGACGATATCACCTTTATTACTGCATCCGCGAATGATCCGCCCTAAAAGCTGCTCGGGCATCTGGCAGCCGTGAAACCCCTGCCGCTCGTTAAACGTGCCGGCTACTCGCGAAAAAAACCAGGTGTCGCTCTCCGCTGGAAACCGGTCGGGAATATCCTGCGGGCGGAGCACAAATCCGTCGCGAGTGGAGACTTCCGCCGGCAACACAGGCGACATCATCCACGTGTCATCGGGGACGCGGCCATCGGGGTCGGCCCGCTTGTCGCCGTAGACCAGCTCGCGGGCGGAGGGCACGCGGACATCGAGCGAGTTGAACGTGAACTTCTTGGGGTCCTTCACGAAGTACAACAGGTGAGCGTGGCTGCAGGTGAACTTCTGCTTGCAGTGCACGCCGAAGGTATAAAACCATATCACCCAGTTGCGGCAGGTCAGCCCCAGCTCCCGCGTGCAAAGCACCTTCAGCTCGGCTGCGTATTCGTCCCCGATGGCCAGCCAGAACGTACCATCCGGCTTGAGCACGCGAACCACCCCGCTGATCCACTTCCGCGACCAATCAAGGTAATCCACCGCCTCCCGCCGATCATCGTACACATCGTAGTCGTAACCGATATTGAACGGCGGATCGGCAAACGCCAGATCGACTGACCCGGCCGGCAACTGCTCCATCCCCCTGATGCAATCCCCCGCGTGCACGCCGAGTATCTCTTCCATGAGTCGTCCCTTTCGTTCCTCGCCCTGTCGCGCGCTCGGAAGTGCCGCGACTCGGCTTGAGAGTATACTTTTCCCCTTGGCAGGGCGCAACTATACTCACCCCATGCGAATCGTTCTTCCTATCAGCTTGATTCTGCTTAGCGGCTGCTCGACGACCACGTGGCGAGGCAATCTCTCGGCCGCCGCCGAACGAGTGTCCGCCGGGGGGGAAAGTCTGTGGCACGGCGCCGGCAGACTCTGGCCTGCCGGAGTCTGGCCCACAGGAATCTGGGTCCCGGATTATGAGCAGGCCGAGCAGCTCGCCTCCGAGTCGGGCCGCGGCACGCTTTTCTTATTCACCCAAAAAGACCTGATCCGCGAAGACGCCGTCCGCGATCTCCTGGAGGACCCCGCAGCCCGCGGCGTCGCATCCGACTACATCCCCGCGATTCTCTTCCAGCGAAATGAATCCGACCGGCGATTCGCAGCCCAGTTCGGCATCACTCGCGCCCCCAGCGTCATCCTCCTCCACCCCGACGGAACTTTCCACGCCACCCAGGGCAGCCTCACTCCGGAAAAATTGACCGCTTTTCTCGCCGAGTCTTCACCGCCGGGCACAACGCCGACGATCAACCCGCACATCGCCAGACGACTGGGTTACGCATGGATTCGCGATTGGGAAGCCGCCAAACAAGCTTCGCAGGCAAGCGGCCTGCCTATCTTCCTGGTGCTCGAACGGTGGATGTCCCGCGACTGGGATGCATTGCGGCCCATGCTCGAACGCCGCGAGGTCTACGCCCGAACTGCCAACATGGTTCACTGCCGCCCATCCACTGCGTGGAGTTCGTCCGCGGGCGTCGCCTCGCAACTGGGCATCGAAAACCTTCCCGCCATCGCGATTGTTCCTCCCGACGGCGGTGAGCCCTCGATCCTCGAACTGCCTTCGTCGTACGAGTCGATTGTCCGCTTCGCCGATCAGGCGTCAGGCCGCACACTAACCGACGCGCAACCTTAGCCCGGACCCAGCATTGCGATAACGCCTCTTTCGCGTAGCCAGGGAATCGAAATCGTTTCGCACCTAAATTGACGGGCGAGTTCCGCACCCCCGGATGTTGAACAGGAACGCATTCGCCGAGTAGCGGAGAACGAATCCTACCCGCCCAGCGTATCGGGCGGAGTTTCGATCTCGCCATTCACGGTCATAACTTTGTAGAAACACCATGCGGTGAGGCCCCAGACGAAACAAAACCGCGCATTAGAAACTGCTTCGCGCTAATGCTCCATTTCATCTACGTCGTAATGTTGAGGCGCAACCGGGGCAGTCAGCACTCGGTAATAGCACCAGCCCGTCCAGATGATCATCGATACGCACGAAACGATCATGAACACCCAGCCGGCGGTCGTTAAACTGTAGTCCATTGCTCCTCCTTGCGTTTGAGCTAGTAGCTGGGAATATTTTTTGAGTTACCTTCCATGTCCCGCCCTTCCAGTCGCCAGCGTTTTCCAGCAACCTGAATCAGCAAGAGCAGGAAAATCGCAACCGCAGCGATGAGCAATACGCTATAGAGTTTAACGTAGTTCCCTTTGAAACCCCTGATCTCGCCCGGCAGGTTGTAGTAGGCCCACAAACCGAAAACCACCAGTAGGTACGCTGGTGAAATGTAGCGGATGGTGAAACTGAACACGCGCGGAAGTTTCATTTGGGCGCCTTCCCCGGCGTATGCAGCGCCCCGCTCTGCGCCGAACACCCAGGCGAAAAGAATCACTTCCAGGGTAGCAAGAATGAAAACCATGAGGCTGCCGACCCAGAAATCGATCGTATCCAGGGCAGTGAGCCCTTTGCTGTAATAAATAACGAACAAGGAACCGGGGATGGTGATCAGCGCCAGCAAAGCACAGGATACCTTGCGTCCGATCTTCAACCCTTCTTCGAGAAACGCGATCGCAGGTTGAAGCATGGAGAGCGAGCTGCACATGGCAGCCAGGAATAGCATGAAGAACCAGATGAAACCAAATGCCCGTCCTCCGGGCATGTGGGTGAACACAACCGGGAGCACTTGAAATCCCAACGCAAAGCTCGAACCCAACGAGGCGGCCAATCCCACCGCGCCCAGGAAGATGAAAGCCGCCGGAATTGTAATGAGCCCTCCAAGGCAGACTTCGGAAACTTCGTTCGTGGCCGTGGCGGTCATGCCCGAGAGTATGACGTCATCATTTTTCTTAAGGTAGCTCGCGTAATTGCAAATGACGCCAAAGCCAACCGACAGGGTAAAGAAAATCTGTCCTGCTGCCTCCAGCCACACCTTGGGGTTCTTCAACGCATCCCATGATGAGCTGCCCCCCGCGGTGGGCTTTGGATTCCACATGAAACCCAGTCCTTCCACAACGCCGCGGCCTTCGAAGCTGGGCAAAGTCAGCACCCGGATAAGAACAATGATCCCGCAAACAGTCATCAAGGGCATGGCGATGTTGCAAAAGGTCTCGATGCCTTTGGCCACGCCGCGATAAATGATCCAGAAGTTAAACAGAAATACGAAAGCCCAGAACGCGACTCCCTGGGTGATGCCGCGCAGGGCGACGCCGTCTTGCTCTTGTCCGACATATCCCTTGAAGAAGCTGGTACTCGCCTCAATGTGTCGGGTGGCGTCACCCGCGCCGAGGTCGATCGCGCCCGTGAGGTAACTCCACGCGTATCCCAGGCACCAAGCCTCAAGCAAAATGTAATACATAAAGACGACGATCGGTACCACCAGTGCGATCACACCGAGGTAGCGCCAAATGCGCCGGCGACCGATCAAGCCGAAAATGGCCGGGTAGGAGTGATAACCGTGCTGGCCGGCGTACTTTCCCATGATCCACTCCGCCCAGCAGATCGGAATCGCCAAAAAGAAGAGCGCGCAAAAATATGGGATCATGAACGCGCCGCCGCCATTTTCGGCCACCTTGCCCGGAAAACGGAGGAAGTTGCCGATACCCACGGCCGATCCCGAAACGGCCAGGATCACTCCCAGCCGACTACTCCACTCTTCTTTGCTCTTGGCCATTCTGCATGCACTCCTGGCGTTGGTGCGGCATTTGACGGATCGTGAACAAGACGCAATTGCAGGCGGTCCTTCGCCGTGCGGCGGTATTGTGGCAGGCTGTTGGTTGAAGCTCAAGCAAAATTCTGACAGTTTTTTGCGTCGTCATTGGAACCAACCAGCAAGTCCACTTTCGGGGACGATGAGAGCTATGTAGACTCCAATACGGGATCAGCTAATGAATCCGAAGGCGAAATGGTGAGATCGCAGGAGAGACCGTGCGATTTGGGTTGGTGGACAGCATCCTTGAATTGAAGCGTGGCGAACGAATCGTGGCGGTCAAGGCCGTCTCGCTTGCGGAGGAGTACCTGGCCGATCATTTTCCGACCTTTCCCGTATTGCCGGGGGTGTTCATTTTACAGGGTCTGGTCGAGGCCGCGACCTGGCTGGCCTACGACGCACTTGATTTCGCTCCCGTAGTGATCTTGCTCAAAGAGGCAAAAAACGTAACATACAAGAGCTTTGTGAAGCCGGGCAATCTGCTGCGTCTGGAGGTCACATGCCGGCGGCTGGCGCCCGAGGGCAGTGAATTTGAAGGCACGGGCTGGTACGGTGAGACCGAAATGGTCCGGGCTCGATTCAGCCTGGGCCACCATACGCTTGACGAGGACCGTCGAATTACCGCTGCGGTTTCACCTACGCGGATGGCCGAGCGCAGGGCGCGATTCGATCTGCTACGCCAGCATGCAGCCTAAAAGCGGCAAGCAAAGAAATCCGCCAACTGGCGGAAAATCTTTACGGAGGACTTACAAGAATGCCACCCAGCAGGGATGAACTGTTCGAAAAAGTACGCGACGTGCTCAGCGATGCCTTGGGCGTGGACGCCGAGGAAGTCTCGCCCCAGGCGACGTTGCAGGGCGATTTGGGCGCCGAATCGA
>JBKJYI010000323.1:0-2701 GCA_046715855.1 Phycisphaerae bacterium | reverse complement strand
GTGAATACGAGCTTCCTTCATTCGATACTTGGCTTCGCTACATTCGAGCGGCTCGCAAATTTTATAGAACGCAAAAAAACACGCCTAGGTCCGGGCGAGTTTTTGGGCGATCCATCGTCCGGCAAGATGAAATCGACCACCCGCCGGATTAAAACGGATTTCCGTAATAAATCCGGTCAAGCCTGTTATCTTGAATCGGCATCCGCGCACCGTCCGCACCATCCGCATTGTGGTTAGTAGGAACGCGGCATTGGGTGCAGGCGTTTGAACTTTAGGTCCTTGAGGGGGAAAAATGGATCAGTCTGAACATACCGTTGCACGGCTCTGCTATGGAGCCAGAGAATTAGCTTCGCTTTTGGGCATCTCGCTACGGCATCTGAGGAGGCTCGACGCGATGGGAGTTCTGCCGCCATCGATTCATTTAGGTCGATTGAAAAAATGGACGGTGGAGTCGATCCAAGCGTGGCTCTTAGAGGAAAGTTCGTCTTCGATGGGGGGAAGCCAAAATGTCTAAGGAATCCATGAGCAGCATTTCTAACGACGAGGGTGCAAATGTCACCCCCCACCCTACGGGGAGCATCCTCGAACAAGCCAAGGCCCTGTACCGTAAATGGTTAGCACTTCCCGACGGACTTGTGATTGACTTCATGTTTGGCGTGGTGTTTGCCAACCGACTGAGCGGTGATCCCGTCTGGGGCGGCATTGTCGGTGCATCGGGTGACACCAAAACAGAGCTTATCCGCAGTCTCTCGCATCCCGACATCGTGACGCTCAGTACACTTACGCAAAATACGTTGTTAAGCGGTCTGCCCGCCCACATGAATAAGGGAAAGGAACCGAGCCTGCTTGCCAATCTGGATGGGAAGCTGCTCGTCATCAAGGACCTGACGCCGATCATCTCCGGCTCTCGGGATGCTCGGAATTCGATCCTGGGAGACCTGCGAGATGCCTACGACGGCTTTTCCTCGAAGGCGTTCGGGACAGGCGAGCACAAAAGTTTTTCGAGTCGATTCGGGCTTCTTTTTGGCGTGACGCCGGTGATTGAATCCACTTGGTCGGTCATCAATCAACTTGGTGAGCGGTTCGTTTACTATCGCTGTGCAGTAGGAGATTCGTTTGAAAAAGTGGCTGCGGCTCTAAAGAACAGCAACCAAAAGGAAAAAATGAGAAAAGATCTCACGGCTGCCGCGACGCTGGTACTGAACCAAGAAATGCCTTCCTCGATCGAAATTCCAGAATCGATCGAGCATCGCATCTTGCACCTTGCGGACTTCGTGGCGAAGGCCAGAACTCCCGTAAAGCGTGAAGGGAGATCGGAGGAAGTTGAATTTTTTCCTGTTCCAGAAGTAGGGACACGGCTTGGAGGCCAACTGATCCAGTTGGCTAGAGGTATTAGTGCCGCACGAGGAGAAGCCGTGTGCCACGACTCAGTGATGTCCGTAATAATCCACGTTGCCAAGAGCGGCATCCCGCAAACCCGCCTGAAGTTGGTTGAATTTCTTTCGACGGCTGAGGATTTCGTACGGACTGACCGTGTTGGGCAAGCCCTCAAATTAGGAACCGGCACGGTTCATCGTGCCTTGGAGGACCTTTGGACGCTGGGCCTGGTTGAACGCGGCGAAGGGAGCGTACGCCATGTTTGGAAGTTGTCAGCAATTGCCATCGAGCGGCTTCGTCAGGCCGGGGTGCTTACCTCAGCACTCGTAGATACCCCCCTGACAATTGCACCCTCGCTGGGGCAGGAAGCTGCGGCATAGGAATTGCAATTTGCTTTGTCGAAACAGAGGCAAGTCGGTGCCAAAAGGCAATGTGGTAAGATTATGGTGCGTCATAGGGCGCTTCAGCATGATAGGAGACAAATTAATGGCAAGCATTTACAAGTCCACGTTCACTCGGCCCATCCCCCCCGATTTGGAATGGGTCACCAGAAAGAGTCGGCCACACGCACGATTCAAAGACGGTCACGGCAGAGTTTGCGTCGTCCCAGCGAAACTTACCAAAAAGGGGGACAAGTTGCTGGTCGAGTCTGACCGGTACGTGATCGAGTATACGGATGCCGATGGCAAGCGGCGTCGTGCTGATGGATATACGGATGAAAAGGCCACACGACAAAAGGCGTCGGAGCTTGAACGCGTCGTGGCACGGGGAGAAACCGGGCTGGTGGACAAGTTTAAGGTCCATCGTATCCGTAAGCTTGCAGAGCATGTAGAAGACTGGTGTGTGTCCCTGAAACAGAAAGGGACTACTGCCAAACAAGCGAACCTACTCCGTACCCGCGTACTCCGTCTGATGGGGCACTGCGGATTTGACGTATGGTCGGATATCTCGCCCTCCCAGGTGCAGGCATTGATTTCGGAACTTAAGAATCCGAATCGTCGGAAGGTTCAGAATGCTGATCCCGGCACCGCGAGTGTGCAGACGAAGAATTCTTACATTCAAGCAATCAAGCAGTTCTGTCGCTGGATGGTCCAAGACAGGCGAGCACAGGAAAATCCGCTGGCACATTTGAAGGGCGGAAATGTCCGTTTGGATCGACGGCACGATCGGCGTCCTTTCACTGAGCAAGAACTACGCTGGCTCCTAAAAGTTGTGGCGAATCGACCCAAGCGGTTCGGCATCATAGGTTCAGACCGAGTGTTGCTGTACCGTTTCGCCGTTGAAACTGGACCTGTCTCTTATACAAATCAACGAGCCCACGAGA
>JBKJYI010000322.1:0-2820 GCA_046715855.1 Phycisphaerae bacterium | reverse complement strand
GAGGTGGCATCGCGTTCTGTGCGAAAGAACTCCGTCGAGACCGACTCCTGACTCAGTTGCGCGAGTACTCCAAATAGATCGCACTCGTCAGGCCGACGGTTAATATCCGTGTCGCAAACGGTTCCGTCCCGAATGTCGCAGTCGTCGGGAATGCCGTTGTCATTGCAATCGATCTCGCAGGAGTCGGGAATCCGATTGAAGTTGCAGTCCCCGCCGACCGTCAGGCGAATTCCACCTGCGCCAACCGTCAAGTCATTCGATCCCACAGCATCGGCGAAGGTCGATCCTGTCTGCTCATCCATTGGCCAGGACGCGACCAAGCCAGTTGGGTCCGAAGGCTGCGTGAAAAGCATCGATTGGGCGACTTGTCCCTGTGTCCGAACCGTGTTCCAAATGCGGACATCCGCGATATATCCGTCAAAAGGACGATCGAGTGATGTCCCGGGAGCGCGACCAATTCGCAGCCGTCCCGCTGATCCCCCGGCCGGTCGCCCGACGACTCCCAACGGAACGGGCTCGAGCCCGTCGATCTGAACTCCATATTCCAACAGCGTCAGGGAAAAGGTCGTGCGTGTGACGGCTATGTGATACCACCGGCCCGTGTGTAGGTTGGCATCGGCGACGACGACCGCGGCGGAAAGATCGGAGCGCTCGTGAGTGACCACGATGTCGCCGCCTGCATCCACTTCGACCGAGTAGAGAATATTGGTGTTGACGTCGTTGCCGACTTCCCCGAGGGTGATGATCGATTGGGGGACGCCGAGTCGGTGCAAAAAGATCCATGCTTCGATCGTCAAATTGCCGGTGATGCGCAATTCTGCCGACGGCGTAGCCAGTTCGACAAAATCGTCCACCCCATCAAATTGAACAATCGATCGGGTCGTGCGCGCCGAGGGAATCGGCGCTTCCAACCCATCCCACTGCCCGTTGACATTGCAGTCGGGCAGCGTCATGAACCAGCCCTCTGTCTGCGATGAGGGATTCAGTCCCGATCCTGCGATGGCCAGGCCATCAGTGGAGATGGCATTTGCTTTCTGAAGCTTCCAATCCGTTAGGCCAGTGACTCCATAATCCTCAATCATAAGATCACGAAGGTTCCGCATGCCCAGATTGTTGTGCCAGATGAAGGCCTCAGCGCCTGCACCGGACGTACCGCCCCCAACCACTGTGGAGCCGTTTCCGCTTATGCTGTAGGCCTCTGCAAACGTTGCCCCGCCTGGAAGATCGCCCAGGTTAATTTTTTGATCGGGATTTCCAAGAAAAGATGAGGGGATCCACAGAAAGCCTTCACGCCCCGCCGCGGTATGGCCGAACCCGACAGCACGACCGCTGTTGGACACCGAGAACATCGCGCTGAACTCTTGACCGCCCGGAAGATCACCAGTGGCAGCCATGGACGGGGGGCACGGCGAGGGGATGCAAATGGTATTATTGCTGGGCCTGGGGTTTACAAACCCCTGGAAGAAGTTTGAACCGGTGCTTCCGCCAGTGGCCAAAGAACCGCTGGGTGATACTCCGTCCCCACTGTTGGATGGAGAAAAACCGCTGGAGCTGAGCATTGGGATGAGTGTGGTTCCACCCGACTGCGTCCACTTAAATGCACGATTGCCGCCTTCCTCTGGGGTTAAGTCCAAATTTCCCACAATGGTGAGACCGTCATCGGAGATCGAGTTCCCGATGAGCATGTTGGCGCCGCCTGAAGGCTGCGGAATGAGTTGCCGCGCCACCAGTTCATCACCCGTTTGTTCGGCTTTGAACGCCGCACCGAGCGCGAATCCGGTCACAATGGTCTTAGTGCCTACCAGGGCAACGTCTCTGGCCGAACTCTCGCCGGAGGCGAGGTTGAGTATCGGACGCAATGATCCGTTGGAAAACTTCACGGCCTCGCGGAAGGTGTGCGCCGCGGAACTGCTCTCCCCTACCACGACGACGACGCCGTTCACGTGAGCGATCCCCTTTGCGTCACTGGAAAAACTGCCGCCGGGGAGATCACCGATGCTCGTAAAGCAAGCATTCACCGTTGGGTCACACGCACCCGCAGCGCGATGGACTGGTACGGCGATAGTAAAGATCACTCCGCAAAAGAATCCCACTCTCCCTACAGTGAAAATTGAGGAGTCCAGGACCGCACTATGAGAGTGACTTGCCGTCCGATACATGTTCGTTGCCATATGGGTCCTCTTCATCACGTGGCCTGCTCACAATTAGGGAGAAACGCTTTCGCCATTTAGTCGTTCCAGCCGGAATATTCCCTGAATGGTGATGACATCGATGGCGATGCCCGTGATTACCTCCGTGTACAGGCCGGTCAGGCGCTGCGTGCCGAAGGTTCCATCGAGGCCCGCCAATTCGTCAGCTTGAGTTGGCGGCTGCGGCTGAAGCTTGATGGTGATATCCCGAATGATTTCATACCCCTGGCGGTGCTCGGGGTTGTAGCGATGCCGATAAGGATTCAGCGCGTCGTTCGGAAGAATGTGCAATGTGCCGCGAAGCGTGCCTGTCGTACCCAAGGAATCGATGGGGTCCGCGGCGTCTTCAATCAAAGCCACCGGCCGATCGAACACCACCGAACTGAACCGCCGCTGCAGATTTCTCCCATCACGAAATGTCTGAATGGTCAAGGTGTCGAGCAAGCGTGGTATGGCCCCGCCTGCCATTTCAGACGGACTAGGCAGGTCCAGAATGAGCGTCATTCCAAGTGGAGTCGCCACAGCCTGTTCTAGCGGGCTGTCCTGGATGCTTGGATGTGCGCTGACATTCGTGAGCTCCGCCTTGCCGACCCAGAATCCGAAGATCGGTTCCACCTGGACGTCGCTGGGG
>JBKJYI010000321.1:0-4516 GCA_046715855.1 Phycisphaerae bacterium | reverse complement strand
GACAGATACCGTGCAGTGGCCGTCGAGCGCTTGTTGTGCGTGGCACATTAATATGGATCCGTAATGCAATAGCATCGCCGAAGCGATTACCCGAGGTATGTTCAAAGCATTTATTGACCCTATCCTTCTCATCATGTTGCCACCTGCCTCATCTACCTCCCATTCATCATCACAGCACCGCAGCGAGTGGAGCTATGTCATAATTGCCTTGATTTTGGCTACTGAAACAGTGTCAGCAAATAGATGGATTGCCCTGTTCTCATAATCCAGTAGTTCCCAATTGATTTTCTCCCAATTTCGGTCTGTTATGTTAACGATGTCCAAACCAACAATTGCCATTCCTCCGTGAAAGTTAGAAATTGAAAAGTCACTAACGTCAAAAAAAGACAACGTGACATTCCAATTAGGATTCCGTTCTACGGACTGCAATGTCAACAGTAGGTCGGCAATTGCGCGGTCGCTATTCGCTCGCTCTTGGAACTGAAGCTCTTGTACGACGCTAAACTCCGACCATGCGAATAGACCGATCTGTTTTCGCGCTTCTTCGAAACCTTCAATTGGAAGCATTATCTACGACTCCTCGGTCCCGCTCCATCAAATGGCCCATGCTCTTGGCCATGGCCGTGCTGGGAATTATATTCATTAGTGTGGTAATGCGGGTCCTTATGCCTGTTTGGGCGACCATGGTCGGTCCAGTCGGTTCGTTCAATTTGGCGTCCGTATTTGTCATAGTGCACAGTCGACCATTCGAGTTTGCGTGTCTTGGGGTTGTATTTCGGCCATTCCAATGTCTTGGTACCGGGCCTAAACTTCGGTGCATTGGTGTTCCATGCTTCATCTGGGAGCAACTTGTCAAGCTTCGCGGCGCGGCGACCGGCGATCCCGCCTGCGGCGCCAATGGCCGTTGATCCGATTGTCGTAAGGGCCGTGGGCAGGTCCCCAACCGTGTTGTTAATAAATCCGACAGCAATCAGATCGGCAATAGCCCGTACGTAGTTTCCTGAATTGGCGGCCTGTCGTGCATCAGCTATGTAAGGGTCTTTGAAGGCTGTTTGGATACGGTCGCTGTAATAGCGCCCTGCGCCGGTTTTGTTTATCAAATCGGCGAGCCCACCGAGCGCTTCACCAACTAGTCGCGGGGCTGATCCGAATTGGTTTTCAATAATACGCGCTTCGATTGCTGTAACAGTATCCCAGTAATCGTCCCATGCCTCCACCAGATCTTCGTATGCGTCGTTTTCTTCTCCTTCATCCTTGTCTCCGCCACTTCCCGACGGCGCAAAACCCGATGGATCCCGAAGCGTCCAAGGGTTGCTAGATGCGTAGGTGTAGCCGTTTCCATGCGCGGTTGGATCACCCCAGATTCCAATGGTATCACGCGTTGTGAAACGACCCGCGCTTGGGTTCAGATACCTTGTGCGATTGTGGTAGAAACCAGTTTCAGCATCGAAACGGCTGCCGCCAAATAGATATGGATTTCCGATGGCGCTGGATGGTATAGAGCTATCAGACGCGTCAAAGAACGAGGGCATGCCGTAATCGCCATATTCATACCGTTCGACTACATTTCCGGATGAACCGGATATGGCCATGACATTCTGCATGTCGTCGGCGTGATAGAAATAGTCGAGCCCGCCGCGGCGCATGGTAAGCACTTCGTCGATGTAGCGACCATAGACATAGGTCGCTAGGGTCGCATTGCTCTGATCCTGCTCCTCGATGACGTGAAGGCCGGAGTAGAAGAAACGCGTGGTTTGCGGAGCGCCGGAATTCACGACTTTCGATATGCGCCTTCCAAAAACATCATAGGCATACGCGCTCGTCGTGCCGCTTGTTGTGTCGGCAGAAGAAACCATCTGATTGCGGTAGTCGTAAAGCATCGTGCGTTCGGGTGGCCCGCCGCGAAGTTCGCCTCGTTGCCTACCCGGCTTGAGCGGGTTTTCAGATCGATAGAAAACGGAAATGTCCATCGACAGGAGGTTTCCGTTCTTGTCATATGCGCGGCCGTCAAGTGGCGTGGAGGTGTACTGGTTCATTTGCCGGTCGGCGGGTTCGGGAGTGGCCGCGGACATTGCATAGCCGCCAACATCGGGGCCGCCGGCAACATTGACGCGGTTATGCACATCGTCCAGGGTGTAATCGATGATGTTCGTTAACCCGCTGGACGGGGTTTCGACCGAGGCAACCATCCGATAAGCGGAATCGTAGGTGTAATCGTACATCAACAGCGGCCCGCCTGGACGTAGATCCTTTCGCTGCTTTTTGTTGCCGAGCTTGTCCCAGAGATATGAACGGTCATCGATCACCGTTCCCCCTGCTATCTTGGTGTGTGTGGTGCGGATGATGCGTTTGAAACTCTGATCGCCCGGTGGATTGGGAACCCCCGTAATACCATCGTACTCGTAGGTGCAGCGCGTGCCGTTGCCTAAGTCCTTGCGCTCCACTCGTTGGGGGCCAACGTAGCTGTAGGTGGCGATGGCGCCGTTCTGGTCCGCAATCGTTTTCTTTCGATTCAGCGGATCGAATGTCGTTGTGACCTGCCGGCCGCCGGGGTAGGTGCAGGCGGTCATATTCCCGACGCCATTGAAAACACTGGCCATTACCTGGCCGTTCAAAGTCTCGCGGGTAATGTCTGAGCGGGAATTGAAAGTTCTTAGAACGATAGAATCATTATCTTCGCCGCGGATGATTCGAGAGACTCCGTCGTATTTGAAAAGCTCGGCCGTTGTGTTGCCAGCGACTCCGGCACCGGGTGCGACGGTGCGATTTGTCGGCCGATTCAGCAAATCGTAGGTGTTCGTGACGATGGTTCCGTTTGCATCCGTGTTGGTGAGTCGGTTGTCGTGTACGTCGTATGTGTAGGCGGTCAAGGTTCCGTCAGCGAATTGTTCCGCGATCAATCGATTAAGAGGATCGTAAATGTAGGTTGTCGTGTTGCCGGCGTCATCGATCTGGCTGGTCAGCCGAGACGAATCGTCCCAGACCTGCGATGTAGTGATCGTCCCAACCAGCGTCCCGGAACCATCCCCCGTATCGCGGAGTTCGCGTTGGGTGGCCGTAAGCCGGCTCAGGCCGTCGTAGACATTTCGGACGACATTTTCCTTGGCATCGGTCGTGCGGGTTCGATTGCCGCGAGAATCGTACTTGACCTGAGTGATATTTCCGACGTTGTCGGTGACGGTGATAGGGCGGTCAACCGCGTCGAAACCGACGGTGGTAGTGAAGGTTTGATTCGGGCCTCCCAAGTCAGACCGCTCAACGGTGGTGATGGTCGTGAGGTTGGAATTGAGATCGTAACCGTACGTCGTCGTATTGCCTTTGGCGTCGGTAAGCAACTTGCGACGATTGGCGGTGTCGTAGGCGATATTCGTCGGGTTGTTGTTGTCGTCAATGGATTGACGCACTTGGGAGGTATCGGTGTAGAAGACCTTCGTGACCGCGAGGCCATCCCCGATCGGTGTGCCCGTGTTGGTATCAAAGAAACTGACGCGGGTCTCAGCAAGCCGGTCCATGTCGTCATAGATGAAACTCGTGTCACTTAGGACAACGTTGGTAGAACCTGGCGGGTTGCACGATTGGAACGGCGTGCCGTTAAGCCCAGTGTTCATACAGGCACTCAAGTCACCTTCCCCCCCGGGAACATCGTCAAGCTCACCTCGGACGGTGGTCCGAGTGAGGTTGTGGTTGTTGTCGTAGAGGTGTGTCGCGAGATTACCCATCGGATCGAGAGTTGCGATCCGGCGGTCGTAGCGGTCAAAAAAGTGCTCGGTGACGCGGGGTGAATTCTCCGTACCCTGTAGGACCCGTATGAGATTGCGCGTGCGGTCATAGTCATATTGCGTAGTGGAATGGTTGGTATCCGCCTGAGCGCGAATCTCGCGGAAGAGCAGGTCGCGCTCGTCATACTGGTAGTGTAAGGTGTTCGCAGTCTGACCACCCTCCACTGCCTCACCAAACCCGATCCGCGTTCGATTCCGGTTCTTGTCGTATTGATATTCGGTGGTGACGAATTGGGACGCGGGGAGGCCTTTGCAGGATGGCAGATTGGCCTCCCCTGGGATGACACCCGTGAAACTCCCCGATTCCTCGCACTTCCGCGTGAGATGATTCAGGATTTCATATTCAAAGACTGAAGTGAAGTTTGCATTGGGCTCGGTTTGGCCTTGGTCGTCCACGTTTCGAACGTCAATTCGGACGATGTTGTTATTCGCGTCATAGAAAATGTCGCGAGCGTACGAAATAGATGTTTCGCCCTTGAAGAGGATGGGCCGCGACTGTTCTTGAACCACTTGATCGAGCTGATTAAATGTAAAAAGTGTATTGCGCCCTTTGGGGTCGGTTTTTTGGGTGACGTTTCCGACGTTATCATGGGCGTAAGCAGTCATAAGTGCCAAGCCGCCCGCAACAATGATTTCCTGGTGGATATAGCCACGTTGCGAGCCGCTTGGGTAGTACGTGTACTCATCACGCCGACGGTGACCGGAATCGTTGGCGGGCAGGATGTGCGCCGTTACTT
>JBKJYI010000320.1:0-2738 GCA_046715855.1 Phycisphaerae bacterium | reverse complement strand
TGAGGCGTGCTTGCGCCCGGAGGCGAGGCCGCGCAGTGTTTCAATGATTTTGTCGAGCGGCGAGCCGGGGTTGAACACGGCGTCCACGCCCATTTCCTTGAGTTTGGGGTGGTCTGAATCGGGGACGATGCCGCCGAGGACGACGGGGATGTCGGTGACGCCAAGTTCTTTGCGGAGCCGCAGAATTTCGGGCATGACGGTCAGGTGGGCCGCGGAAAGCAGGCTCACGCCGATGACGTCCACGTCCTCCTGCATGGCGGCGTACATGGTGGCCTCGCAGGTCTGCCAGAGGCCGGTGTAGATGACTTCCATGCCGGCGTCGCGGAAGGAGCGTGCCAGGACCTTGACGCCGCGATCGTGGCCATCAAGCCCGATCTTGGCGAGGAGAATGCGCGGATGAGAGGTAGAGTTTGCCAAAGGCAAAAGGCTCCAAACGTGGGACCGCAATGCGGCTCAAGTTGGTCCCGTAGGGACCATTGAAAATAGCCCAGCGATTTATCGCTGGGAAAGCATCGACGAACAATACGTAGTCCCGTAGGGACGATTGAAAACTTAGCCGAAAACCTATCGAGGATCAAAGGGGATGTTGTGGCGTTGGAGAAAAGCAAGGAACTCTTCCTTAAAAGTTGTTTTCCGATGATGCTCCGCTTGATTCTCGATGTACTTGATCGTGTCGGGCGCGCTGGAGATCGAAATGCTGAACGCGCCGTAGCCCTCCTGCCATTCGAAGTCGCGAAGGCCGCGAAACGTATCGCTTACCCATTTCGAGGAGCCGCCTTTGATGAGTTGAATTCCCTTGGAAACGGCAATCGTTGCGGGAAAGGAGAGCAAGATGTGAACATGATCTTCGATTCCGCCGACGCAGAGCGCTTTCATGTCGTTTTCGCGGGCTATGCCGCCCATGTAAGGCCAGAGGCGGGGTTGAAGTTCGGATGTGATCAAGTTTCGCCGTTCCTTGGTGCTGAAGACGATGTGGAAAAGAGAGCTGGAATAGGAATGGGGCATGATTTCTCTCCGGATCAAGAAAGGAGTCAGCCGTCCCTACGGGACTCTTCAACTCACGGCGTGGCAAACCCAGCGATAAATCGCTGGGCTATTATCAACCGTCCCTACGGGACTTCAATATGCCCCCGCCGCAATGTATCCAGCGATGAATCGCTGGGCTATTCTCGAGCCGTCCCTATGGGACTGCAGATAACAATGCAGAATAATTGCTGTAGTACTACCAAACCTGCCTGTCCGAAATCGTGAGCGAATTGGCATCATTCGGGGCGGCAAACATAAGGGATTCGCGAATATCCGGCTCGGTCAGATCCGGGTAGTCAGCGAGGATTTCAGCGGTGGTCTTTCCTTCTGCCACCAGCCCCACCACGGTGGCGACGGGAATACGCAGACCTCGAATGCAGGGAACGCCGCCCATCTGCTTTGGATTGACCATTATTCTATCAAACAATTTCGTTCTCCGTTGTACCCAAGCCAGCTGCGCCACATGTTCGCAGCGAAGTCACGGGATTCACCATTCGGGGCCGCCGTCGTAGCGGCCGAAGGGGCCGGCCATGACATTCATCATCTCGCCGACGGTGGCGTCAGCTTTGGCGGCGTCGATGAGGGCGGGCATCATGTTGGCGTTGGCGGCGGCGTCGGAGCGGATCCGTTCGAGGGCCGCTGCGTGGCGGCTCGCATCGCGTCGTCGCTTTGTCTCTTTGAGTCGCTCGATTTGCGCTTGCTCGGTTTCGTGGCTGATTTGCAGTATGTCGAAACCGTGCGGGCCGGTCTCGACGAAATCGGTGACGCCGACGATTTTGATTTCACCGCGGTCGAGGCTGCGCTGCTGGTCGAGGGCTGACTCGGCGATGGAGCGGCGGAAGTAGCCGCGATCGATGGCCTTGAGGACGCCGCCCATGGCGTCGATCTGATCGAAGATGCCGTAGGCGGTGGCTTCGATTTCGTTGGTCAGTTTTTCGACGAAGTAACTGCCGCCGAGCGGATCGACGGTTTGCGTCACGTTGGATTCGTGGGCGATGATCTGCTGAGTGCGCAAGGCGAGCTTTGCGGATTCCTCGGTCGGAAGCGCCAGCGTTTCGTCCATGCTGTTGGTGTGCAGTGATTGCGTACCGCCCAACACGCCGGCGAGGGCCTGAAGCGCGACGCGGACGACGTTGTTCATGGGCTGCTGTTCGGTGAGGGTGACGCCGGCGGTCTGGCAGTGCATGCGGAGCTTCAGACTGCGTTCGTCCTTCGCGTGAAAACGGTCGCGCATGACGTGGGCCCAAATTCGCCGGGCCGCTCGAAGCTTCGCGATCTCTTCGAAGAAGTCGTTGTGCACGTCGAAGAAGAAGCTGAGGCGCGGGGCAAAATCATCGACTTTGAGTCCGCGGGCGATGGAGGCTTCGACGTAGGCGATGCCGTCAGCCAGGGTGAAGGCCAGTTCTTGTGCCGCTGTGGAACCGGCCTCGCGGATGTGGTACCCGCTGATGCTGACCGTGTTCCATTGCGGGAGGTGCTTGGTGCAATACTCAATCGTATCGACTACCAGCTTGACGCTCGGTCCGGGCGGATACACGTATTCGTTTTGGGCGTGAAATTCCTTGAGGATGTCGTTTTGCAAAGTGCCGCGAAGGTTGGCCAGCGGGACGCCCTGTTCCTGGGCGACCGCGATGTAGAACGCGAGCAGAATCGCGGCGGGGGCGTTGATGGTCATGCTGGTGCTGACGTCGGCGAGGTTGATGCCGTCGAAG
>JBKJYI010000319.1:0-3685 GCA_046715855.1 Phycisphaerae bacterium | reverse complement strand
CCGGTTTTGTCTGTGGCCGGTAGCACATAAAGATGGCGGCGTATGGCACTCGCCATACGCCGCCTATTGTTGCTTTCTTACCGGGAAGGTCGCCCTCCCCGATCAGTCAGCGTCCGGACCGGTAAGGATTACCGGCTGCCGGCTCGCGATCCACCCTTGGTGGAGTTCTTCTTGGTCGGACGGACGCCCTGATCGAACGCGGCCATATCAGCCAGGTTCAACAAGCCGTCGCCGTTGAGGTCAGCCGAAACCAGATCGGCATAACCATCAGCACGCAGCTGGGCCACGGAGATTTCCGTGATCGCATTGGCGCTGGCGGTTTGCGGACCGCAGCAGCAGAGCTTCGAGCTGACCAGGAAGTTCGACGAAATGAACGCATAGTCGTCGAGATCGGCAACGCCGTCACCATTGATGTCGGCATTGGGTCCGGCCGTACCGCACGGGGTGTCGATCGAACCGTAGTTGCTGAGGTATTCAGCAACGAACGTTCCGAAGTCGAGGATGTCGATGACATCCAGGCTCGGATTGGCATTGGGATCATCCTTCTTCCAGCCGTCGAGATTACCACCGATCAACCAGTTTCCGCCAAGACGCGGATCGCCGGAGAAGCGGGCATTGAGCTGGCCGCCGGCACAGTCACCAGCGCCGAACGTGTAGCACGAACGGAGCGTGTGGAGCTGATCCTGAGCGGTGATGCAGGAGAACTGACCCGTTCCCGGGATCTTGATCTTGCCGGTGGACTTGCCGACGTATTCGAACAAGCCGCCGAAGGTCACGTCGTCAGAGAAGACGAGTGGTTCTTCCGTACAGTTGCTGTACAGGGTGAACTTGATGCAGCGGGTGACGGTGCCGCCCGGGTTGCTCTGCGAGCCCGGAGCCAGACCGACTGTGATGTCCAGACTGGTCTGGTCGTTGACGGTGACCGTCCAGCAACCATCCAACTTGCCATCGCTGCCGAAGGCGCAGGTGGTATTCGGCGGGCAACCCACGGTCGTTCCGCACGGACCATCGCTCACCGCGTAGCAGCAGAAGCTCGAGGCCCCGAGGGGGAACTCGCCGCCGCCAGTGACCGTAGCGGAATCATACTGCAGACCGTTGTCGTGCTCGCCGCGGCAGAACACCTGGGTAGCGCCACCGCATTCAGACGAAGCCGACGGGGCGTCCCACGACTCGACAGCGCTCGGATGATCGCATTCGGCGTTGGTCTTGATGTTGCTCGGAGTGACGAGTTCCAACGCGTTGGTGGACAGGATGTCCTTGCTGCAGTTGGCCGCGACCGTGATGCGCTGACCTTCGGCATCGGTCAGGTACGTGTTCTGCGGATTGTTATTCAGCGGGCAGATCTGGCAGCTGTTGCAGCTACCGACCTTGTTGAAGCTGAAGCAGACGAGATCCGCATTGCCGTTGGGACCGTTGCCGGTGCCAAACTCAACGCCGACCGCCACGAAGATCGATCCAGCGGCCTCATTGACGACCGGACCATAAACACTATTGGTGTATGGAGCCGCCTGAATCGTCGAGTTGTAATCCAGGCAAGAGGGATCATAACCAATCAGAACCTGACCGCCGTTGACCGGGCTGGACGACGCCGCGACATGAACGCAGGCAGTGACCTTCTCGCCCGTGTCGAAGCAGTTTTCTTCGCCGAGGTCGACGATCTCGATGTCGAGATCCGGGGTCAGGGTGCAATTGCAGAAGCCATCGATGCAAGGATAGCCAACACCCGTGGCGGCGGCACAATCGGCCGATTCCACACAGGCGACGGCATTCGCATCCAAGCCCGCGCAGCTACCAGCGCCGCTGGCGCAGGTATCAGCGTAGGTGCAGGGGTTTTCATCGTCGCAGGCCGCGCCAGGGGTCGCGGTGCAAGTCGCGGTTCCGCGATTGCCGCCGGCCGAGCAGGACGCTGCTTCGCACTGATCCGCACAACCCAGCGGGGTTTCGGTGCCAGTTGCCGCATCGCAGCACTCGGCGACCTGATCCCACGTGGCCTTGGCGTTATTGGAGCAGACGCAATTGTTGCAGACGTCTGTCGTGCAGGCATCACCGTCATCGCACTGAGAATTGGTGAGGCAGGCGCAGCATCCGTCATCGGTGGGCGGATTCATGCACGAGCCATCGGGGGTGAAAATCGCCGGCTGGGGCTGGGCAGCGCACTCGGAAACCGAAAGGCTGTTCGCGCAACCCGGGGCCGCACCACCAACACCGAAGCAGCAGCTGCCGCATGCGACCTTGATGACCGCGGACTGAAGCAGGGCGATCGGAATGTTGTTGTTCGGAGCCGGCTGAGCGTTCTGCATGAACGTTTCAGCAGCGCCGAAGTTGATCGTGTAGGTGCCCTTGGCATTGGCGGGAACCTGAATGACCAACGTCGCTATGTACGACGGAGCAAAATCGTTGAAGCAGATTTCTTCCGGCTCATTGAGCGTACCACCCGCACGGAAGTTCACAGTGGAGACGTCCGCAGCGGCCAGCGTGTCAAAGCCGGTGCCGATCCATTCGTTATCGCACTTGTCCTGGAAACCATAGGCGCAGAAGCCGCCCGAGCAGCCGTTCGGCTCGCCAAGACCGCATGCGCTGGTCCGGCCGCTCATGGTCTGACGGCAAACGGACGTTGCTGAACAAGGCTGCACTGCGTTGGTGATGTCGCCGGCGCCGGTGGCGGGCTGACCGCCGCAATCCGCATTGGCTCCAAAATATCCATCGCCGGTCATACCGTACTCATCGGTGGCGTCAACACGCCCCTGAACCGTTCGGGCGCACTGTCCCGACGCGCTTGGCCAGCCGGTTCCGCGCATTTCAATCCACACCCGGGAGGGAACGCCACCCATGGTCAACGTCTGACCCACGATGGACGAACCTGCCGGGTAATTTGATGCCGGATCGGTCTTGGGAGGAACCGGCTGCAACGTCATGGTTGCGCCCGGACCGCTTGCGATGGCATCATTAATGTGGGCACTGGGGCCCGTGACCAGACGCGACGTACCGGACTTTCCGTCCGTCTTGCCGCGTTCCCCCGCTCGCGGGGAACCTTGCACGCTGACCGCGAAGGCCATCGCGCCTACCACTGCGACACTCATACACGAGTGCCACGTACTGAAACCCTTACCTGCCTTCATTTTCCATTCCTCCAAAAAGGGAGACTTTCCCGTGTCCCGCTTACGAAGCTACGTAAGTAACACGCCTTGCTAAACCCAAACGATAAACGATAGATGCTGGTGTTAGTCGTTGCGATCCGGCACTTTGCCAGGCGAAGCTTTTCCCTCTGACGCTCGCCCCTCGCAACCCAATTTCCCTCCTTCTCTCTAAGATACCGATTTTGTTATTCATTTTCAAGACCTAAATTCTTTGAACATCCAGAGGGGGGGCGGGCGATAAAACCCGCCCCTTTCCTCCGTCTGACTTTTTTACCGGGGCTCATCCCAAAGAGGATCAGCACCCTCGTCGCTCAACTCAAGGAGCGCAGTTGTTGATGACGCAAGGCCCGGCCCCGTTGGTGCCGGTGCATTGCGAACTCCATCGGCAAACACCCGTCGCGGGCGGCGTCGGGGCGCCCGTGCACGTGCCGACACTGTCGAGAATGCAAGGTCCGGCGCCGTTGGTCCCGGTGCAATCCGAGTTCGTGGTGCAGGAACCGTTCGACGGAGACGTCGGATTCCCCGTGCACTTACCCATCTTGAAGGGG
>JBKJYI010000318.1:0-5609 GCA_046715855.1 Phycisphaerae bacterium | reverse complement strand
GGCCGGTGCTCGCGGGGGAAGCCCAACGGCTCGATCTGGGCCTCAACCGCCGCTGCGCATCCGGCCAAAAGTCCGCTTTCTTCAACCGCCCTGGTCCAGACAATTCGCACCGCTCCACGCTCCGGAAAGCAACCGCATTCACCCGTTCGCATCATGAATGGCTTTGACTCCGTTGCCGCCCTCTCCAGCGCTTGCGAAATACCCGCCACGTCGCTGTCCGCCACTTCTCCCAGAAACTTCACCGTCAGATGCAACTGCTCCGCCGGAATCCACCGCACATCCGAGCATCGCGGCTTCAGCTTTTCCTGCGCTGCGCTCAATGCCTTTCGCACCGCCTCAGACAACTCAATTGCGACAAATAACCTCATTCGCCGTTTTCGAATTTACCTTTCAATCGAACCTCAGCATACGCACATACTGCCCGACGCGCTCTTCAATCTCCACGCCGCTGAGCTTCTCCAACCGCCGAAGCGAAAAGTCTTCGATCGTAAACGAGGCCATGACCGTGCCGCGCACCAGCGCCTGCCGCAGTGTGGACACGTCGGTCTTCCCCTCCGACACAAGGTGCCCCATAACGCCTCCCGCAAACGTATCGCCCGCTCCGGTCGGGTCGTGCACGACCTTAGCCGGGAAAGCAGGCACTGCGGCCGCATGGTCCGCCGTCATCAACAGCGCGCCGTGCTCACCCTTCTTAATCATGATGAACTTCGGACCGAGCTTGATGATTTCCTCGCCGGCCTCAATCAAATTCATCTTGCCCGTAAGCATCCGGACCTCGCCGTCGTTGAGGATCACGCCATGGACTACCTTCAAAGTCTCCAGCAGCGATTCCCGCTCGGTCGTGATCCATAGGTTCATGGTGTCGCAGATGACCAGGAGCGGGGATCGTACCTGCGACAAAAGCTCGCGCTGCAAAGTGGGATGGGTATTGGCCAGGAAAACGAACTGGCTGTCGGCAAAAGACTCGGGCACCTTTGGTCCGCGCTCGGCGAGCACGTTGAGATCAACTTCGACCGTCTCGGCCTCATTCATCGCCCCTTCGAACCGCCCGGTCCACCGAAACGTCTGGCTCTCACGACGAACCTCCAGCCCCGCCAGGTCGATGGGCCGCCTCTCCAGCACCTTGCGATATTGGTCGGGAAAATCTCCCCCCACGACGCCGACCAGCCGCACCGGCACGAAGAACGAAGCCGCGTACGAAAAGTAAACGGCCGATCCGCCCAGCACGGCCTCGGCGTGGCCGTACGGCGAGCTGACCGTATCAATCCCAATACTTCCCGTAACCAGCAATGACATTCCAGCTTCCTTTAGCCTCCCCCCTTAATAAGGGGGGACAAAGGGGGGTCGGCTTGCCTGACCGCTTCCACCGTTTGGGATACTTTATCGGCTGGATCGCCGCTCGGCAAGCAAAAAGTTCGAAATTTGTTAGGGTAACTACGATAGCCTGTAATTACCGGAAATATCGATATTTACAAAGACCCAAGCCCAAAAAACGTCCTGGTGCTGCCGTAAGTTTCCGCGCACAGCTGTTCAAAAGTCACTCCGCGAAGCGCCGCTAGAAAACGAGCGGTGTGCGCAACATACGCCGGCTCATTGGGCCTCTTGCTCCGTACCGGAACCGGCGACAGATACGGCGAATCGGTCTCGACCATTAGCTTGTCGGTGGGATAGTCGCGTGCGATGGCCTGCAAGGCGTCCGACTTGGGAAACGTCACGATGCCAGTGAATGAAATCCGCCATCCGCGCTCGGCAATCGCGGCGGCCTCCTCCGCCGTTCCCGTAAAACAATGGAAGACAACCCGTCGGTCACGAAAACCCTGATCGATCAGCATGGCCGCCACATCCTCGAAGGCCTCGCGAGCGTGGATGATGATCGCTTTATCCAGGAAGGCCGCAGCCTTCAGCTGTCCTGCAAAGATCTTCCGCTGATTGGCCCGATCGGCGAAATCGTAATGATAGTCCAGACCCATCTCCCCCAGGGCGACGACTTCCGGTTCCGTCCAAAGCCGCGCCATGGCCGCTAAGTCCTGCTCGGAAACCGAATCGGTGTGATGGGGATGGAACCCCGCCGCGGCATGAACACGATGGGGATATTTTCGAGCCAGCGCGATGGCACTCCCCGCGTCGGCCAGCGAAGTGCCGATACTGATCACCCGCTCGACCCCGGCTTCCGCGCAGCGACCAAGAACTTCGTCAATTCGCCCCGCAAAATCCGGGTAGGTCAAATGTGCATGCGAATCAATCAGCGGCATGACCGAAGATTAGCAGGGCCGAAGAAAAAGGGTATCTCGAAACGGCTACACTGACGGAAATCCGATGATATAATGGAGCAGCCTGAGAGGACGCTATGCCACCTTTTGATCGAATCACATTCCAACCTGAAATTCTTGGCGGTCGCGCCGCTATTCGAGGCATGCGCATTCCCGTTTCTGTCGTCGTGAAACAATTTGCCAACGGGGCGACGAGCGAAGAAATCCTCGCCGATTATCCTGATCTTGAACTAGAGGATATCCAGCAAGCCCTCCAGTACGCGGCCTGGCTCACATCGGAAAACGTGAGATGACCCGGAATCGTTGGCGATTTGACGCTACCCTGCTCTTGTCATGCACAGGTCTCTTTCGATCCGGTTGTGGCATAGTCGATTATCCAGAATTCTTCGCTGCGCCTGAATTTGAAGAATATCGGCTCACTACGGAAACATTTCCCGATTGGTGGAAGTGTTCCTATGAACCTTTCGGAACAATTTGCGAGGCCACGGTCACTCGAAACGATAACGCAGATTACGTCGTTCAACTCGTGGTCAGCAGCAATAATCAACATAGCTACGAAGAACTCTCGGAACTATCGCCGGGCGATCGAAATGAATTGGTGCAAGAGAGTGCTTCGCTTGAATTGACCCATCTACCGCCACGTGTTTTGACGGAACAAGAGGCTGATCGCATGAAGGCGTTGTTCAGCAACCTGCATATCAATCGTCACCCATCACCTTTTACCCTGGTCTGTTGTCTTGGAGGAAGGTTACTGCGCGTTCACCGATGGGATGATGTCCAACTAGGAACACATACGCACGATGGTGCGATGATCGATTTTTTGGATTCCGACGCAATTGTCGCGTTCTTTGGGGAATTTGTACCCATCGATCTGATTACGGAATGAACGCATTTTCGAAATGCTGAACGACTGGCCGACCGCTGGGTGGAAGGTAGACAGTCACTACGTCGAAGCGGCTTGGGCGGTTGTGCGGGTCGGCGCGGCGGACGAAGTATTGGGCGGCGTGAATTAGACGTTCGCGCTGCCTTGAACTAACGATGTGATCGGCATCTTTGCCCAGCTCGTCGCTGCGTGATTTGACCTCGACGAAGACGATCGTCGCGCCATCCGTCGTGATCAAATCGACTTCACCGGCCGGGCAGTCGTAATTGCGGGCGATGATGCGGTGGCCTTTGCGACGAAGAAAGCGCAGAGCCTCCTTCTCGCCACTATGACCTGTCGAATGACGTGGATCGGTTAGGTTCTTTTTGCGCGCGAAAATCATGAGAAGCTCCGCGCGAACTGAAGTTCGCGGCTCGCTACACATGACGATTGAGTGTGCTAGACGCCCGCGACTGCGAGTTCCTGCTGCTTTTGCTGGGGCGCAGCCTTCTTATGAGTGATGCGAAGTTCACGAAGCTTGCGAGCCTTGCCCAGGCGGTCGCGGAGGAAGTAGAGCTTGGCGCGGCGGACACGACCGCGGCGCTTGACCTTCACGTCCACCACGTTGGGCGAATGAATCAAAAACGTGCGCTCGACGCCCTCGCTGCCGATCAGGCGGCGAACTGCGAACGACTCGTTGATCCCGCGCGAGCGCCGCCCAATCACAACCCCGGAGAAAATCTGGATGCGTTCCTTTTCCCCCTCGACGATGCGGGTGCTGACATCGACAGTGTCGCCGACGTGAAACTCCGGCACCGCCGCTTTTAAATGCTTTTTTTCAACGAGATCGAGTAATGCATGTTGTCCCATGATCCAACTCCTTGCGCCCGCCAGAGGCTCTTTGGGCTTTCCTTCCGCCGACCACTTCACTTTGGGGCGGGCTTCTTTTCTTCCTGAAGGGTGCCATGCCCAAGCCCGGCCGTATGGGGCGCCGGCATGCACAATCCGGCATGGCGGCGCTGCGCTTGGCCCTGCCACCCGGACCTTAATCCGGATTAATTTTCGCTCGGACCCAGCAAATCGGGCCTTCGCTCTCGCGTCCGTTCCCGCGACTGCTCCCGGCGCCACGCCTCAATCTTCGCGTGGTCGCCCGATATCAGAATCTCCGGCACGCTCATCCCCCGAAACTCGCGAGGCCGCGTGTATTGCGGATACTCCAGCAACCCCGCCGAAAACGACTCATCGGCCGGCGAAGTCTCATCGCCCAGTGCGCCCGGCAAGAGCCGAACCATGGCGTCGATCAGCACCATCGCCGCCGGCTCGCCACCGGAGAGCACATAGTCGCCGATCGAGATTTCGCGAACCGCCAGGCCAACCCGGATCCGTTCGTCGAATCCTTCGTAATGACCGCAAATCAGCACGATCCACGGCGCGCCAGCCAATTCGGTTACCACCGACTGCGTGAGCCGCTCACCCTGGGGCGTCAGCATCACGCGAAGCGGGCTTCCAGTTGCACCCGCCTCAAGCGACTCCATCGCGTCGAACACCGGCTGGCACATCAGCACCATGCCGGGCCCGCCCCCGAAGGGACGGTCATCGACCGACTTATGCCGGCCGGCCGCGAAGTCGCGGATATTCACACACCGGACGTTGACGAGATTTCGCTCGACCGCCCGGCCAACAATGCTGGTTCGCAGGAACGGTTCGAACACTTCCGGAAAAAGTGTCAGAACATCGATCCGCATTTATCACTTCCCGCCCGAAGCGCGGGGTCTCAAGCCTATCGCGTCTTCGGGGCGCTTGCTCTTGCCGCTGACACCTTCGGAGCGGCAGCTTTCGCGGCTCCAGCATTCGCCTCGGGAGTCACGCCTTGTTTTTCCAAAATCCGTCGGACGGTTTCGGTCGGCTGGGCGCCCACGCTGAGCCAGTATTCGATGCGCTCGCGCTTGAGCACCACTTGTTGCTCTTCTTGTTTCTTGATTGGGCTGTACGACCCAAGCTCTTCGAGAACGCGGCTGTTTCCCGATCGGCGACGATCAACCGCGGTCAGACGATAATGCGGCTGATGCCGCCTGCCGAATCTTTTGAGCTTAAGACGAACAGCCATGAATCACTCCGGATAGAATGCTCTAAACCTCAAAACGGCGTTTCGTCGTCGAAGCGATTTGCTTCAAAGTCAAGCACATCGCGGCCTTTGGAAGCGGAGCGCCTGCAGAAACGCTAACAAGTTCAATATCAGACCTGTTTTAACAATTGGCCTGAGCCGAGCAAGTATATCGCTCAACCCCCGGTCTGCAAGTGGGACCTATCGAAAGATGCCGTGTTTGAAGCTTTGTTTGGCGGGTGGGTTTTGCCGGTGGCACGGTCTGGCAGGCTTTTAGGGCCTGCCGATGCCTTGCTGCCTCGTTGGCCGCGCAAAAGAAAGCACCGCTCACCCGAAGGCGAAACGGTGCTTTCCGGAGGGGAAAGAAGCCTTT
>JBKJYI010000317.1:0-10816 GCA_046715855.1 Phycisphaerae bacterium | reverse complement strand
ATGGGGGGCTGTTATTGTATTTTAGGGCGGCGGCGCATTTATGGGCTGTAAATGTAGGGGCCCGGGGGCGCCCTGCTGGCCGGGCTACCGCGATCGCCACCAGGACGGCCGGCGATCAGCCAAGAGGCCGTTACTCCAATCAGGTTCACGCTTATGAGCAAAAACGTCGTGCATGTATCCGTTTTGGTTCTCTTGCTCGCTGCCGGCCTTCGCGCTGAAAGCCTGGACGAAGTCGAACCCAAGCTGATGAAAGCCCATGCCGGCCTTCAATCTTACACCGCCCGCCTCAAGCATGTTGAAAATGTCCCGCTAACCGGTACCGACTTCATGGCTTCCGATGTTGACGGCACGATCGAATGGATGCGGAAGGACGAACTTTTTCTTTACCGCCTGGAAATAAGCGGCACATCGACTCAAAAGTTCGGGCCCAACGAAACAAAAGCGGAACAAACCTCGACCCTCGTTTCCGACGGAAAAATGTTTTACACATTGGCCGAGCAGATGGGCCAAAAGCGGTTCATCAAGCAGAAGGCTGATACCTCTATCATCGGCGACATCCGCTCCGTGCTCGATACCGTCCGGGCGGAAAACAACTTCAAGCTGACCGCCGATGACAAGGTGGATGACGCCGACTGTTACGTGATTGAGGTGACCCCCAAGACTCCACCGACCGACGACAACCCCATCCATACGACGCTGATCTATTTCCGCAAGGACAACGGGCTCAATGTGCGGGTACTCAGTCGCAACAAGGCCGGCAAGGACGTGTTCGACAATACGCTCTTGAAGCTCAAGACCAATGTCTCCATCGACGCATCGCGTTTTGTTTTGCTTCCCCCGCCCGATGTCGAGGTTACCGACCTCACGGCTATTGATGATCCCCCCAAACCCGCCACCGAGCCAAAAGAGCCTCAAAAGCCATGATTTTACACACTCCCGCTCTATCATGACATCGCAATGCTTGAGCGCTTGGACGAGACGATCGTGGCCATCTCATCCGCACCAGGTGTCGGAGCGATAGGCATCGTTCGTCTGAGCGGCCCTGACTCTTATGATATCCTGAATCAAATTGCCCGATACGACCACGATGACGCTTCCACGGCGCGCCGCACACGCGGCGAAGTGAGCATCGACGGCACACTTTTCCCGGCCGTGTTCTATCTTTTCCGCGCCCCGCACAGTTACACCCGCCAGCATCTCGTCGAAATCCACACCGTTGGCGCGCCGCCGGTCCTCCAGCTCGTTCTTGAAAAACTGGTGACTCTGGGCGCCGTCCGCGCGCAGCCCGGAGAGTTCACCGCCCGAGCCTATCTCAACGGCGCAATGGACTTGCATCAGGCCGAGGGCGTGGCCCACCTGATCCGCGCTCAGAGCGACACCCAGCTGCAGGCAGCACGCCGAATGATGGACAGCCACTGGAGTGCCAGGGTGTTGGCACTTCGAGACTCTCTCGCCGAGCTGCTCGGCCTGGTCGAGGCCGGCATCGACTTCGCCGAAGAGCCGATCGAGTTCATTTCTGCGGGCGACCTGGCACGGCGCATGCGCGAATTGATCGATTCGTTCAAAGATGTTCAATCGCAAGCCGGCAATCGAGAGGTCTTCAACCCGCTTCCTCGCATCCTTCTGCTGGGACCGCCCAACGCCGGCAAAAGCTCACTGATGAACCGGCTTAGCGGCATGGAGCGCGGAATCTGCGCCGAAATCGCAGGGACGACCCGCGACATCCTCTCTGCCCCCGTCCGCCTTGTTTCTGGTGAGGCCATCCTGCTCGACGCCGCAGGAATCGATGATTCACTTGACGAGGTCATCGCCGCCGCGCGACAACTAGCCCTTTCTGCAGCCACGACTTCAGACCTGGTTTGCGTGGTTTTGGATGCCTGCATAGTCCAGGCCGAAGTAGCAAATCTCAAATCTCAAATATCAAATCTGACATCTCAAAATGAACCGGACGCAGCCACCGAAGATGGTGGGACGTCAGCCCTACGATTTCTATCCTCGCTAGGCTCACGAGGGGTTAGGCCGGGACTTGTCGTCTTGAATAAGTGCGACCTCTTGGACCATGCCAACATCGACGATCTAACCTCACTGTTCACAGAAAAATTTACGGGACCAGTCGCGCCGGTCAGCGCCGTCCGAGGTGACGGAATGGACCAATTGCGCGAGGCCTTAAGCAATGCGATACAGTCAGCGGCCACAACCGTGACAAGCGAATCAATGGCTTTCAGTGATCGTCAGCGCGCTTCGGTAGCCGCTGCGCTGAACTCGATGCAACGTGCGACTTCACTGGCGGAAGACTCACAATCGACATCGCTGTGCGCTGATTTGCTGGCATTTGAATTGCGCGACGCTCTCGACGCCCTTAGCTCTGTCACCGGCGAAGTTACGACCGAAGACCTTTTGACCCAGATTTTTTCCAACTTCTGCATCGGCAAATAGCTTCAAGCCTTCACGATTTTGCCTCGGCCGGTTTTGACTTCGGCGGTCGCGTTGCGTGTGTCCACCACCAACCGGGCGTTGGCCACAATCATGTCGTAGTCGTAGGCCGAGTGATCGGTGGAAATGAGCACGCAGTCATATGCCTTCAACATCGCCGGGGTTAGTTTCTTGCTTGTCATGTTCAATTCGTGCTCGCGCTGCTTGGGCGTCTTCGGTACAAACGGGTCGTTGTAATCCACTTTCGCGCCGCGTTTCTTCAACATCTCGATCAACTCAATGGATGGCGATTCGCGAATGTCATCCACGTTTTTCTTGTATGCCAGCCCGAGCACCAAAATCTTCGACCCCTTGATCGACCGCTCCCGCTCGTTGAGTGCCTCGGCCAGCCGGTGAATGACGTATTCCGGCATTGCGGTGTTGATTTCGCCGGCCAGTTCGATGAACCGCGTGGACATGCCGTATTGCCGCGCCTTCCATGTCAGGTAGAACGGATCGATAGGAATGCAGTGTCCGCCCAGCCCGGGGCCCGGGTAAAAAGGCTGGAACCCAAAGGGTTTCGTCGCCGCCGCCCGCACCACCTCCCATACATCGATGTCCATGCGGTCGAACAAAACTTTCAGCTCGTTAATCAACGCAATGTTCACGCAGCGATATACATTCTCCAGAATTTTCGCAGCTTCGGCGATGTCACAGCTGGGCACCGGCACCACCCGTTTTACGGCCGCGCCGTAGAGCGCCGCCGCGATCTTCCGGCTGGCCGCGTCGTCCGCCCCAACCACCTTCGGTATCGTCTCCGTGCTGTGATCGGTACGTCCTGGGTCTTCGCGCTCCGGTGAATATGCCAGGAAAAAATCGTGCCCCGCCTTGAGTCCGCTCGTCTCGATGATTGGCCTGACCACCTCCCGAGTCGTCCCCGGATACGTCGTGCTTTCCAGCACGATCAGCTGTCCGCGTTGCAAATTGTCCGCGACCAGATGGGCCGTGTTCTCGACAAACGTCAGATCCGGGTCCCGCATTTTGGTCAGCGGCGTCGGCACGCAGATAATGATTGCATCGCATTCGCGCAGCGTGCGCGGATCGGCGCTAGCCTCAAATTTTCCCGCCGACACCAGGTCCGTAATCAAATCGGAAGGGATGTGCTTGATATAACTCCGCCCCGCGTTAAGCATCTCCACTTTGGCCACATCGACGTCGAAACCAAGGCAATGAAACCCAGCTCCGCAAAACGTCCGCATCAGCGGCAACCCCACATATCCCATGCCCACAATCCCCACCCGTGCATTTCGATCGGCAATCGCTTGCAGCCACGCCGCCTCGGAAAGCAGGGGCCCGCCACGAACTTTTCCGATCGTTGCCGGCTTAGGCGTTGACTTGGACGTTTTCGAAGGCTTACGCATCAGTCTCATCTCCGTGTGAGCATATTGGCGGACCGCACGCCGCCTCCGGTCAGCTTGAATTTGCCAGGCGGGCTCTGTTTTACGTGAGTCCAACGAGCGGAGCAATCGGACTGGAGCGGCACACTGCATATAGACCTTCTGCACCGGTGCCTCTTGCTGGCAAGCCGCTGCATTCTGAACTAAAATAGAATGATCCAGCCGGCTGCATTATCAGCTGGCGACGCCTGACTTTTTGGAGCACAAATGTCCAACGCACCTCCCAATAGCACAGAAATCACCGGCCAGCCGCCCGGCGGGCCGGAAAACATTATCAATCATCGCCTGATCGAGGAGATGCAGGACTCCTACCTCACCTACTCGATGAGCGTGATTATGTCGCGCGCCCTGCCCGACGTGCGCGACGGCCTCAAGCCTTCGCAGCGCCGCATCCTCGTCGCCATGAACGACCTGAACCTCGGTCCGCGCGCCCAGACCAAGAAGTGCTCCAAAATCAGCGGCGATACCAGCGGCAACTATCACCCGCACGGCGACGCAGTGATCTACCCCACGCTGGTCCGCATGGCCCAGCCCTGGAACATGCGGCAGATTCTGATCGAAGGTCAGGGCAATTACGGCTCGGTGGACGGCGACCCCCCTGCGGCCATGCGCTACACCGAAGCCCGCATGAGCGCCGCCACCGTGCTGCTGCTGCAGGACCTGGAATATGACACGGTTGACTTCGTCCCCAACTACGACAATTCGCGCCAAGAACCCACGGTCCTCCCCGGAAAGTTCCCGAATTTGCTGGTCAACGGCGGGACGGGCATCGCCGTGGGAATGGCCACGAACATGCCCCCACACAACGTCGGCGAAGTCTGCGACGCCCTGCTGGCCTATCTGGAAGACCCGGAAATCAGCCTGACGGATTTGATGAAGAAAATCCCCGGGCCTGATTTTCCAACGGGCGGTCAGATTTGCGGCCGCAAGGGAATTATCGAAGCCTATTCGACCGGCCGCGGCGGAGTCGTGCTGCGAGGCCGGTGCCATGTGGAAGAAAACAAGAATGGGCGAAAGACGATCGTCATCGACCAGCTGCCCTACGGAGTGATTCGCAATGCGGTGACCGAAAAGATCGCCGCCGCCGTCAAAGGCGGGCAGATCAAGGATGTGGCCGCGGTCAATGATGCTTCGGACCGCAAGCACGACGTGCGCATCGAGATTGATCTCAAGAAGGACGCCAACGAAGAAGTCATCATCAACCAGTTGTTTGAGTACACGCCGCTGCAATCGAGCTTCCACATCATGAACATTGCGCTGGTCGATCGCCAGCCGCGCACACTTTCGCTCAAGCAGATACTTGGACTTTACGTTGCGCATCGTAAGGACGTTGTGCGCCGCCGTACGCAATTCCTAATGCGCAGGGCCAAGCAACGGGCACACATTCTCGAAGGGTTGATTCTCGCCCTCGGCGACATCGACGCCATCATCGCCCTGATTAAGAAATCGGCCGATCCGCCCACGGCCCGGGCCAACCTCATGGCTCGCGGGCTGCGGCTCAAAGAGCAGGCGACGCTGCAGAAACTCCTGCCGGCATCATTCCTGTCGCGATTTACGTCGAGCGATCAGCACCTGACGGCCGTCCAGGCAAACGCGATTTTGTCCATGCAATTGCAGCGGCTGACCGGCCTGGAAATTGAAAAGCTCGCCAGCGAGTACAACGCCCTGGTCGAGGAAATCGAAGGCTATGAAGCCATGCTCCGCGACGAGCGGCTGGTCCTCGATGTCATCCGCGAAGACCTGTATGAGATGAAAGAGACTTTCCGGGACAAGCGGCGGACCGAGATCGTCGAGGCCGTCGGCGAATTCAGCATGGAAGAGCTGATCCCGGATGAGCCTGTCGTCGTCACCATTTCGCGCGAGGGCTACATCAAGCGAACGGACGTCGAGGAATATCGCAAGCAAGGCCGCGGCGGCAAGGGCGTTCGTGGCAGTGCGGCCAAGGAGGGCGATTTCCTCGAACACTTATTCGTCGTGTCCACCCACGACTACCTCCTGGTCTTTACCGATCGGGGACGAATCTACTGGCTCCGCGTCTACGATTTGCCGGTGATGAGTCGCACCTCGCGAGGCCGCTCGATAGCGAACCTGTTGCAAATGCAGCCCAACGAAGCCCACCGGGCGATCTTGCCGGTGAAGGAATTTGAAGAGTCCTTCGTCTTCTTTGGGACGGCCAAGGGTACGGTGAAAAAGACCCCCATCAGCGCCTACAGCCGGCCCCGGTCCGCCGGCATCATCGCTATCACCCTCGATCCCGACGACTCGCTCATCAACGTCGTGCGGACTTCGGGTGAAAACGAAATCGTGCTCGGCTCCCGCGAAGGAATGGCCGTCCGCTTCCACGAAAACGACGTGCGGGCCATGGGTCGTAGCGCCCATGGCGTTCGCGGCATGAACCTGGCCGAAGGGGACGCGGTAGTCGCCTTGGTCGCGGTTGATCATGGAATGTCCCTGTTGACGGTGTGCGAGAACGGCTATGGCAAGCGAACGAGCATCGAGGAGTACCGAAAAACGCGGCGCGGCGGCAAAGGCGTAATCAACATCAAAACCAGCGATCGCAACGGCAAGGTAGTAACGATCCTGGCCGTAGTGGATGACGACGAAATCATGCTCATTAGTGCGGGGGGCATGATGCTGCGAACCGATCTCTCCGCCCTCCGCGAAATCGGCCGGAATACCCAGGGGGTGCGCCTCATTCGCCTTGACGAGGGGGATACGCTGGTGGCCGCCGCCAAGGTCGCCAAGGAGGAAGAGGCCGCCGATACGGAGGCTGCGGGCTCAGACAATGGGAAACCGGCGACCAATGGCCAGGTCAAAGCGACCGATAAGTCGGGCCCCGATGATGCCCTGGAGGGCCATGGCGAAAACCCGGACGGAACCGAACCGATCGATGATTAATCGCTGGATTGGGTGCTGGCGGCTTGGCAGACACCAGACCTGGCCGAATAATAGATCATAAAGTTGTCGGACTGTTGGACTTGGCCCGCCCTGCTCCAGGGGGCAATAGTCGAGGAGTGCACCGATGAAGCTTTCAAACCCGTGGCGGATCGTGCTGGTTGCTCTTACGGTCGCAGGCTTGCTTTCGGCGGGCCTCGCGCAGACGCCACCGACGACTCCGACTGATACCGTCCCCACCATCACCAACGGATTGCCTCATGAAAACGTGAGTTCCCAAAGCCTGGCCTCGCGGTCCCCCGGAAGAATGGTCAGCGCCGGGGTCGCCAGCGCTCAAGCGGCCGTCAAGTTTGGTCGTACCAATGCGGCCACGATCACGGAGACAGAAACTGAAGTTGACTTCGTTGACGGGTTCTTCTCGCAGGCGATCGACATCTTTTTGGAGCGATTGGACAACCTGCTGGTTTACTTCGCCAACCTCTTCCTCACCCGGGCCGGACTGCCGGGTTTTGATCCCGGCGACATCTCCAACGACAACAATAATACGAATACCAACACGAACACAAACGACAACGATAACGATAATGATAGTGGCAATGACAATGACAACGGGAACGATAACGATAACATCAACGGTAACGACAACGACAATGACAATAGTAACCTGAACGACAACGGCAATCTGAACGCAAACCAAAACGACAATACGGGTCGTCCGGGAGGCGTTCGAAAGCAACCCCGTTAGGTTTCACCGCGATTATCGCAAGCGATGGCAGCCTGTAGATCAACGAGGAGATGCGGGTTTGCAACGTGCTTTTACCCCGTAAACGCTGCCACCATGTCCACAGATACTGTCCGCCTCCTTATTTCGTGTCCCGATGCTCGCGGCCTTATTGCCGCCGTAGCCAACTTCGTAGCCTTGCATAGCGGAAACATTCTCGATGCCGACCAGCACACCGACGCCGACCGCGGGCAATTCTTCATGCGCATTGAGATTGACCGTGCCGGTTTCGGGCTGAGTGCAAAAACATTCGCCGGGGCCTGGCAGCCATTGGCGGATCGGTTCTCCATGAAATGGCGCGTACACTGGGGCGATCGACGCAAGCGCATGGTCATCCTGGCCAGCAAGCAGGATCATTGCCTTCAGGATTTGCTCTGGCGTTGGCGCACAGGCGAGTTCCAGGCCGACATCCCCCTTGTGATCAGCAATCACGACGATGTGCGCGGTGTTGTAGAAAGTTTCGGAGTCACCTTTCAGCACGTTCCGCTTGATGCGAATCATCGTGCGACTTCCGAAAGCAAGATGGCCAAGCTTATCGATGATTGCCAAGCCGACTTCACCGTTCTGGCGCGTTACATGCAAATCCTGTCGATGGATTTCGTGGCCCCGTACCCCGAGCGGATCATCAACATCCACCACAGTTTCCTGCCCGCCTTCGCCGGAAGCAAACCCTATCACCAGGCCTTTGAGCGCGGCGTCAAAATCATCGGGGCCACAAGCCACTACGTCACCGATGTGCTGGACGAAGGCCCAATCATCGCACAAAGCACCCTGCCCGTGGATCATCGCGATTCCATCGATGATTTAATACGCAAAGGCCGCGACCTCGAACGCTCTGTTCTCGCCGCCGCCGTCCGATTACACATTCAAGACCGAATCCTCGTCAATTCGAATAAGACCATCGTCTTTCATTGAGACATTCATTTTCAGCTCCCCTTGGCTCCAGGCAGACAGTCCAAGTGTTAATCATGAGGGAATGAACGCTGTTTCACGCCGACCGAAGCGCTACAATCGTACAGTCTAGTGAAGGTAACCGGTCTCCCTTGAGGCCCCGGAGAGGAGCGGCGACGCGATGGCGGCAAAAAATCGAGTTCTGGTGGTGGACGATGATCCAGGCGTCAGAAAAGCACTCAACATTGTGCTTGCCGCCGAAGGATTCGACGTGCAAACTGTGGCTTGCGGCGAGGACGCATTGCTCGCATGCTCCCCACTTCCACCCGACGTCGTTCTTCTCGACGTCTCCATGCCCGGCTGGGATGGCTACCAGGTTTGCGAGCGACTCCGCGACTCCATCGATTCTTCCGATATGGCCATCATTTTCCTCACCGGCGCAGCCTTGGCGGGTACGGACTCGCATCTCGCGGAAATGGTCACCAAATCGGGAGGCGATTACTTCCTCGCAAAGCCCTACGACCCGCAGCTCTTGACGCAACTCCTCCATCGCGTCGTGGGCAAAAAAACCGCGATGCTGAATATCGCGGATAGTTGATGCCGGTCATGTACACCCTTCACCCACGCCATTCTCACCCCTGCGGACCCGTAAACTAGAGAAGCCCGCTCGACGCCATGCTTTTCGCAACGATCAAGCGAATCGCATACAATGACCCGCGTGGTCCGCCTCATGCGTGAAGTTCGCTTCTTCCACAAACACCCCGGTAGCACCGGTGAGAATGCCGCAAGCAATCACTGGGCCGGGACCGATTCGCAATCTTGCCCGCCTTTCTGGATAGTCCGGGTTGTCGTGGAAGGCCCGACCGACCCGCGAACCGGCTATCTATGCGACATCAAACTGCTTGATGATTTCGTTCGAACCCATGTGGCGCCCCGGCTTTCCGCGGGCTCCGCATGGGCATCGTTCGACTCAGCCGCGCTTGTCACCGCCGAGTCGTTTCGCACTCTTTCGGATCAAGTCGCGGCGCCGTTGCGCTTGCTATCGGTCCAGCTTCGGTTCTCTCCGTTCACCTTTCTGACCATCCATGGTGGAGATCCTTTGATGACCCTGATCACCCAATCCTTCGAGTTTTCGGCCTATCACCGGCTGCAATGCTCCGGTCTCACCGATGAGGAAAATCATCGATTGTTCGGCAAATGCAGCAACCCGCACGGGCACGGTCACAATTACGTGCTCGAAGTCAGCGTCGAGGTTCCACCCGGCTCGACCTCTTCCGCCTTGCGAGAGCTAGACCACGATGTTCGCGCGGAAGTGATTGAGCGCTTCGATCATAAAAACTTAAACGTCGAGTGCGCCGAGTTTTCGACGCTCAACCCCACCGTGGAAAACATTGCCCAGGTCATTTTTGACCGCCTGGCCGAAAAACTGAGGACGGTTCACCTCCACAACGTCCGAGTATGGGAGACGGAAAAAACTTATGCGGAGTGTTCCGACCCGACCTCCGCCCCGACTCGCACTTAAAGAGCCGATAATTTCTGAATATTCCCGCGGCTTCGGGCCGGAATATTCGCCCCCGGCCAAATTGAATCGTAATTTTCCTTCAGACGAGAACCCACCGATTCTCTCGTATGTCCATACAGGGGTCTCCAGTTAAGTGAATCAGATCGCCCAGCAGGTTGGAGTGGCGTTTTCAAGCAACGCCAAACGGGTCGTGGTGTTCCTGGCCGGCTTCGCGATCATCGCGTTTGCGGTGGGTAGCGAGTTGCTGCTCCGAACCCAGGCAGAGCGGGCGCTAAACTTGCGCATCGAGACCTTCCGCGCCGCTTTGGCTCTGCGAGACGACGACGACCTGGCGGAGTCGGTGGCCCGCCTGCAGTCGTGCACCGACGGCCTGGTGGGAGCGGCGACTTTGACCGACTCAGGAACACTGTCCAAGGTCTTTCCGGACGATTCCGCTCATAGGGAGTTGGCGAAGACTGCGCTCGCCAACTCCGGAACGACCATTTATTTTCCGGTTCCCGGCGAGGAGACTTCAGTCGCCGTTTTTGGCGCACGGGTGGATTTGCCTCAGAGCGGGTCGTCCGAGCATGCGCAAGCGTTGCTTTTGATCCGCCGGCTTCCTTATCGAATGGCTTGGCTAAAAGCCTTGCTGGTGGTCAGTGCCGGAGTAACCGGCATTGCGGCTTTGAGATTTTACACGCTCAACCGCTGGTTCGAGCGTCAGGTGGTGGGGCCGCTTCGAGCATTTGCGGGTTTGAATACGGATCCGCACACCGCACTAAACCAGTTGCCATCGCTCGAATCGGGCGTGTGGATCGAGACCGCTCAAATCGCAAAGCAGTTTGAAGCACTCCTCCATTCGCTCAACGAGTCCGACGC
>JBKJYI010000316.1:0-5544 GCA_046715855.1 Phycisphaerae bacterium | reverse complement strand
CCTCACGTGGGAGCTCTTCCGCGACACGCTCGTCGAGCAGGCCGAGCAGGGAGTCGACTACTTCACCATCCACGCCGGTGTCCTCCTGCGGTACATCCCCCTGACCGCCGACCGCGTGACCGGCATCGTTTCCCGCGGCGGGTCGATTCTTGCCAAGTGGTGCCTCGCCCATCATCAGGAAAATTTCCTGTACACGCACTTCGAGGACATCTGCGACATCATGAAGGCGTACGACGTGTCGTTTTCGCTTGGAGACGGCCTGCGGCCCGGCTGCATCGCCGACGCCAACGATGCCGCACAATTCGGCGAGCTCGATACGCTCGGCGAGCTGACCCAAATCGCGTGGAAGCACGACATCCAGACCATGATCGAAGGCCCTGGCCACATCCCCATGCACATGATCAAGGAGAACATGGACCGCCAGCTTGCGGTCTGCGGCGAGGCCCCGTTCTACACCCTCGGCCCGCTCACCACCGACATCGCCCCCGGCTACGACCACATCACCAGCGCCATCGGGGCGGCCATGATCGGCTGGTTCGGCACAGCCATGCTTTGCTACGTCACGCCAAAGGAGCATCTGGGCCTGCCCGACCGCGACGACGTGCGCGAGGGTGTGATCGCGTACAAGATCGCCGCCCACGCGGCCGATTTGGCCAAGGGCCATCCTGGCGCGCAGCTTCGCGACGACGTTCTAAGCAAGGCCCGCTTCGAATTCCGCTGGGAGGATCAGTTCAACCTGTCGCTCGACCCCGACCGGGCGCGCGAGTACCACGACGAAACGCTCCCGCAGGACGGCGCCAAAGTCGCCCACTTCTGCTCCATGTGCGGCCCGCAGTTCTGCTCCATGAAAATCACCCAGGACGTCCGCGACTATGCCGCCAAACTTGCCGTTACCGAATCTGAGGCCATCCAAATTGGATTGGCGGCCAAGGCACGGGAATTTCAACAGAGCCGCCCGTAGTCTATAATGATGCCCAACAGGAAGTGGAGCTTGATGTGACTATCAAAGGCACCGTCCGAGGCAAATCCATTGAACTTTCCAGCGCGCTTCCCTATCCGGACGGGCAGGAGGTCACGATTCAAGTTGTGTCCGCAAACGAAACGACGATCGGTTCACCTGCATCATTGCTAGCAGCAATTCGAAAGTCTCCCCCCGTCGATCCATCGATTGGAGAAGATTGGGAACGCGCAATTCACGAAGGCAAAGTCTCGGTTCGATTTCGCGGGGCATTCGATTCAGATGCATCGTAATGAGGTACTTGCTCGACACATCTGCAGTCAGCCAGTTGGTTCGCGAGACTCCAGCGGCAATCAGCCGCCTGTCATCACTTGCCGAATCGGATGAATTCCTGATCAATGCAATTGTTCGCGGAGAGTTGATTTACGGAATTGATCGCCTGCCGCGTGGCTCCAAACGTGACCTGCTGGAAAAGAAACTCAAACTGGTGCTCTCAAGTCTTGTTTGCGAGCCGGTAACGCCGGCAATCGCAGATGCGTACGCCGCTCTCAAGATCGCTCAGCAAAACAAGGGTTTGAGCCTTGATGAGAACGACCTTTGGATTGCCGCCACTGCACAACATTACCAAGCCACCCTAGTCGCTGGCGACCGTGACTTTGAATCGATCGATGGGATTACCATCGAGTTTTGGATTCCTTGATAGAAGTACTCGGAGATATAAGAAAAGTTGGCACTGATGAACGCGGCAGAATTCGCAGAAGCGGGCTAGTTAACTGCAGGTTGCCAAGTGATTTTGAAAATTGAAGGGGCTACTATGGGTACTCTGAAATACGCTTTGATGCTTATGGTTGTGGTGACTGCCGGATGCCCGGGCGTTTTTTTTGAGCCGGGCGGGCCGGTGACGCTCACGGTGAACTTTGATGAGGGGCCGCAAGGATGGGTGGCCGGTGTTTCCGATTACTCCGAAGCCGAGGCGGACATCATCGATTTTGAAGCCCGCATCGCCGACCTGCCCAACGAGATTGATCCCGACGGGCGGGGCTATTTCGTGACCAGCAGCAATCGCAGCGACGACTTGTTCGTGTTCTTGAAGCGTCAACTCGGCGAGGCGGAAAGGCTGGTGCCGAATCAGGCCTATACGTTCAGTTATTCGGTGCGAATTGCATCGAACGCACCGACTGGTTGCTTCGGGGCGGGCGGAGCGCCGGGCGAGAGCGTTTACCTGAAAGTCGGAGGTTCAACCATCGAACCCGAGCCGCTCGAGCCGGACGATACTGGGTTTATCGCGCTAAGCGTGGACAAGGGGACGCAAAGCACGGGCGGGCCGGCGGCCACCGTGATCGGCAACATCGCCAATGGCGATGAGTGCGACGATCCCACGAACGCACCTTACGTTTCGATCGTCCGGTCCGGGACGCATGACGTTCCGGTCACAACGGATGAGAACGCGAAATTGTGGCTACTGGTAGGAACGGACTCAGCGTTTGAAGGGATCACGACGATGTACTATCAGAGTATTGTGGTGACTCTCACGCCAGTGGAAGAAACTGAGTAGGCGTGTTGTTGGAGCGGGCCGATCGACCATCACATCGAAGCTTTACTGGGCGATGGCGCGCGCGATTTCAGCATGCACGGTTGACGAGATTCCCAATTTGCCTTATCCGCTGGTCTTGGTAGTCAATTAGCAATTTCTTCTTGATTGACGGTGAAGGCATCAAATCGTCGCTGGTGAATCTATGAGCAAACTTCCTTTTGCGGCCGGGCTCTTCTGGAAGACTTTCGCTGTTCTCGTGGCGGTGGTCGTTCTGACGTGGTGGCTGGTGACGCGCATTACCGGTTACAAGATCACCCCCGCAGACTATGGCGGGACGACCATCAGCACCATATTGGCGTCGTATCTGATTCACCTGTGGCTGCTGCCGAGTGAGCAGCTATATCACGACGAGGAAGATCCCGAAGAAAAGTAACACCTCTTGCAGCGATCTGCGTGGTGACAAGCCGTGTCTATGGAACAAGGTTGAATGATCCGAAGACCAACGTTGCCACGAGGTTTTGCAGGATGGTGCCCACCAGATTTGCCGCCAGAACCTGGCCGTCGATGGCGCAACCGCTGGTTTGAAAGATCATGCCGACGGTCGCGATGGCCGCGAGTCGTCGTCCGCAATTATAGAATCGCCTCATCGAGTGTTCCTCGCAAAACTGTGGTTTCGAAAAATCAGGGCGATGGCCGGGCATTGGATTGCACATCGGGCGGTTCGAGCAGCACCAGATCATCGGCGATGTAAATCGGGATGGGATTCACGCCGCCGCTCTGAACCCGGCGCTCCAACGCTCTGACGCCGACAAATTTATTCAGGTAATCATTGACCCGGATATTCGAGCCGGCCGGTATTTCGACATAGGCCGTCGTCCGCTCCCCCGCGGTGGACGGGTCAACCAGCCGGTACCGCTCTGGAGTTCCGCCCGGCGGGAATAGGGCGCTGATCCGGAGTTCGCCCTTGGCCTCGATCGAAGGCCCGGCCGGAGCTGCCTCGGGAATGCCGGCTCGTGCCGTGCGATACTCGCGGCGCTTGGCCTCGGCGATTTCTTCGATCCTTTTCCAGTGGCCTATGGAGCTGGTGGCCTCCAACGCGGTCTGCAATTCCTCGAGTCGGCGCTGGGCATATTGCTGAATGAATTCGTCGCCGGCTTCGGCGATGATGGTGCGATACTGGGCCATGAAGGATTCGAAGTTTCGCTCCGCGACTGGCTTGGCGAACTCTTTGCTTAATGCCGTGTCCAGTTCGCTGAGCTTGCGATGCTGGGCTTGGGAGGCTGTCGTCGAAGCGCGTGCAGCGATTGGGGTGGAACTCGGCTTTGCTGGAATCGGACTGGCAACGATTGTGCCTGATGGCGCGCTTGGAGCATCGCTTAGGACACGAGATGTCTCTGCTGTGGGGGCGACCGCGTCAGGACTTGCTGCGCCAGCCGGTCGACTGTCATTGGTGAGTTGTGCGAACGATTTGTTGATCCAGAGTGTCGCGCCGGGCGGAGGTTTGATACGCAGAAAGCCATCCGGGTTCTTGCCGAGAATGGTTACCTCGGCGCCTTTATTGAGGAGCGCCTGAACGGTGTACTTGTTTTCGTTCAAGAGCGACCCGGCACGTACGCGCACATTCGCCCCGTTGACGATTCCCGTCTTGTCGTCGGAGGTGTCGATGTAGTCGCCGGACACCAGCGAGAAGCTGCCTTCCGGCGGCAGGATTTCGTACCACTCGCCGCGCTCGCCGACGACAGTGACGAGATCGCCAGCCTTCAGCTTGATAATCGTGTAGTGGTTAAGGCTGTCGCCGCTACGCACATAGACGTCGTTGGCGTTGATTTCCGCCTCGCCAATGATTTGGCGCGAGGCCGGTTCGCTTTGCGCGTAGACGGCCGGCGGAAGAGTTGCCGAGAGAAACGCTGCCCAAACGATCACAGTTGTTGCTGCACGTCCGTGTTTGCAACACATAGAAATCTTTCCTATTTCGTGAACCTTGCCCATCTAACCCCGCTGGTAGCGATGAGGCTAACCTCGCCAGCGGGCCCTGTCAACGAGAATCGTCCGTAGAGGACCCGGAACGTGAGGATATACTGGAAGTCGTGACCCATCGACCAGGCTGCAATGCCATCATTGAAGCAATCGACCTCTCCGCGAACCCGGAATCCGTGGCCGCGCTGACTGCGAACCGAATGAACCCGGCAATCTTGGAAACGCTGCAGCCCGCGGAGGTCGCCGGGCGTTACTCGATTTATGCCGCCGATCCGATTGAAGTTTTTACCGTTGAGGAGCAAAACGACGCACCCTTGGCCGCCTTCATGGACCGAGTCAGCGACTATCCTGCCCTTGAGCGTTACGACCATGAGCTGCCTTTCGTCGGTGGTTGGATCGGATACATCTCCTATGAGGCCGGAGCCCCCAGGCGTTTGGTTAGCGCCTGCGACGGCAAGTTGGATATGCCCTTGCTTCGGTTTGGATTGTACGACCACGCCCTGATTTTTGATCACCGGATGGAGCGCTGGTGGGCGACGGCCATCGAATGGAACAGCTTCCACGAATCTGGTCCGCCCGCTTCGATTCGACTTGCAAGCCTTAGGATACGAGTTGAAAAGGCCAGCCATTTAACCCTTCCTGAATTAGTTAGCCCTGAACGCTCTCTGGCAATGGAGGCAATGGCGCGGGACCAATAAGACAGTCGGGTAGATCGCATAAAGCAATACATCGAAGCAGGAGATATCTACCAGGCAAACTTGGCGCAACGCTTCACGATCGAATCCGAAGCGGCCCCGTTCGAACTTTATCGTCGCGTTCGGGCCAACAATCCCGCCACCTATGCCGCGTTCCTTTGCTGGGATGATAACGCCATCCTTTCCGCATCGCCGGAGTTGTTCCTCGAATTGCGTGGAGACCGGGTGGTGACCCGGCCTATCAAGGGAACGCGTCCAAGAAGCGGAGTGGAATCGATCGATGCCGCGATGCGCCGCGATCTCGAGACCAGCCAAAAGGAGCGCTCCGAGCTCAACATGATCATTGACTTGCTTCGCAACGATCTGGGTCGGGTTTGCGA
>JBKJYI010000315.1:0-2988 GCA_046715855.1 Phycisphaerae bacterium | reverse complement strand
TCGTTGCCGTTGGCGTTGTTGGTTCCCAGGGCGGCGCGTGCGTCGACTCCTTCGATGACGTGGATCAATCCGGAACCGATTTCATGAATAAACGTCCGGTCGTCGGTATCGGAGACTGGCGTGACGTTGTCACCCTCCCGCAGATTTGTCGCGGTATTCGTGAGCGCCGCTCGAACGATGCTGACGGGCGCCTGGGTAAATTGTGCGATCTGATCGTTGGCCGAGGCTCCGCTTCGCAGATCGACGCCTCCGAGGGTCGATTCACCGCGCAGCGAAAGGATCGCTCCGCGCACGAGCGCGGCCGAGCCGGCGACGGTGGGTCCGGAGAAGCTCGTCCCCGACACGCTGATAAATCGACTCGGGTCGCTCATGGTGCCGCCGCCGGTGCTTACTCCGCCGGCGGGAATGGTAGCGGCGTAGATGTTCAAGCCCGAGGCGATGACGTCGGGCTTGACGAATTGGAAGTTGTCCAGCGGACCGCGAGAAGAAAACCCCGTCGTCTGTGGAGAGAACGTATCGGGGTCCGGTGGATCGATGCGGAGAGGGAAGTTGGAGATGGTTCCCCACGTCAACCGATCATCCTTATCGAATGTGGGTGACTGAAACCCCAGCATGTCGCGCAAATACTCGCCGTTGGCCTTGGAGAGTCCGTATGCCGGAATAGCGGACGCCTGCGTGGTGGCGGCCTCGAGCTCGCCATCGACGTTGTTGAAGATCAATATGGCGATGCCGCCCTTGGCCGCGACCTGTGCGGCCTTATTGCCGAACACGCCGGTGCCGGCTGCGCCACCGCTAACCGTGCTGCCGCGAGAGGCCAGGGCGATTCGCCCCTGCACTTCATCGGGGACCTGGTCCGCGGTGTCGGCGAAGCCAACGTAGACGTAGTGCTGGCCCAGTCCAAAAGTGACATCGGGCGATCCGCCCATGATCACGGCATTGATGGCACGGTCTTGCGGGGCGATGGGACGTCCGGTGTCATTCTGGCCCCCGGTGGATGATCCGGCCACGGTGTACCGCGCGGCGTCGGGAACTAGAACGTCGACCTCATTGGTGGCGGCGCCCGGGTCGTTGCTGGCGGCGACGGAGAGGACGCGGCGACCAGCGGCCGGCGCGCCGAAGGTGTTTTCATTGGGTCCGGCGTTGCCCGCGGAGGCAACGGGTACCGTGCCGGTGAGCGCTGCGTTGCTTGCGGCGACGGCACTCGCGTTGTTGGGGTCGCCGACAGTGCCTCCGAAGCTCATGTTGATCACGGTGGCCACCGGCTTGGGAAATCCTGCGGGATCGACTGGAGAAACGGCGTCCTCCAGCGCGGTGACAATGTTGACGCTTCCCACGCAGCTAAAGAGCGTTTCGCAAATCTTGTAGTTCATGAGCAGCGCGCCAGGGGCGACGCCTTCAATAATCTGATCGTCGGAGTTGCCGGGGATGCGATCGAGGCCGGGGCCTTGTACTTTGAGGCCGGCGGCATCGCAAGCGCCGTGGGTACCGTGGCCGACGTCGTCTTCGTTGGTGGTGCCGGTGAGCGGGAGAAAATAAACGACCTTGGGGTGATGAACGCCCTCCTGGTAGCCCTGCCCGGCGATGCGAACTGGCCGCGTGTCGCCGGTGCGCTGAAGGAAGTTGGCGTCGTCGAAGCGGGTGTCGAAGGTTGGATGGCTGTGCTCAATGCCGGTGTCGAGGATGGCAATAACCTGACCAGAACCGTCGAAACGGGTAACGGGTCCAGCACCTTGAGTAAAAATGGTTTTGTTGCCCGGGCCATCGCTGGCGCGAACGTAGCTGATGCTGTTGTCGAGGTCGAGCTTGACCGGCTCATCGAGTGTAACGTGTCTGACGCCGGGCAGCGCGCGGATGGCTTCGACTGAACTTTCCGGTACTTCCATCCCGACTGCGTTGATCAGGCGCGAAAAGCGGTGCGGTCTGTCAATGACTCCTTGCGCGGTGCGCAGCTTCGCCGCGCTGACTCGATACTCAATCCTCGCGCTGCGCAGCCCGGCCAGAAATACATCCTGCGACGTAGCAATCGTTCGGTGCTGAAGGGCCTCATTGAAGGCAACGCCCCTGCTCCGCGCTTGGTCGGCGGCTACGACCAAAGCCTCGACGTCCTTTAACTCCACGATGATGGGTATGAACTTTGCTTCATTGATTTCAGCAGCGAGGGTGACGTAAGCGGCTGCCAGACTGAGGACGATTGTGGAAATGCGAATCATGGTAACCCCCGCGAGAGTAGTAATGTACGGCACTCTGAAAGGCCCTGAACCTTTGCCGAAGGACACTCCCCGGCCCCAACACGAAAGGTTCTCGCACTTGTATAGAGGGGGCTGCGCATTTCTTGACACGATTTTTGCTGGAATTGCTCGTCGTGTGGCGCTAAGCAGGGCGAAGGGATGGGAATCTCACCGAGCGGTTGGGACGGCGTAGTTTGGCGTCGCCAGCGCAGTGCGCAGCGGGCCCAGTCGGGGTCGACTGGGCCCGTGCTCTTCGGACTGCATGTGGAATTCAGTGCGACCAGTACTCAGGGCGCGTGACACTCGCCCTAGACTCGTCAAGTTCCGAACTAGTTTGCATGTACCTGAATGTTGCCTCCTTCAAGGGTTCCTCCGGCCTCATAGCCGTTGCTAATGGAGATGGAAAACTCGTCGCTGGATCCCGGCTCACCATTGTCTGTCACGTCCACCGTACAGGTGAATCCGGAAACTTTGTTCACCGAGCACGGCCCGCTAAACGTTGCAGCGTTGCCGTTGATGATGAGCGAATTGATCTCCTCGCTGGAGACCTTCGTGTGTCCGTCCTTGTCGTGGTACGTCAGGCTTCCTGAGACGCTGCCGGCGGGCGGCCGCTCGACGCTGAAGCCGAAGTTGGCCTTGCCGCTGCCAACTGCGATGTGTCCGCCGCCGCTTGCTGTTCCACTTGCCGGCGGCGGTGGTTCAGTCACTTCAATGAAATGTTCGGCGCTGGCCGTCTCACCGTCATTGTCGGTGACGGTCA
>JBKJYI010000314.1:0-5426 GCA_046715855.1 Phycisphaerae bacterium | reverse complement strand
GAGATAGATCATGACGTTATTGGCCACGACGCTTGCACCGCCCGTGGTTTGAAAGCCGCCCTTGCTCCCGTTATCCGTCCCTTCGACAATATAAATTCCCGGGCCCAGCCGAACACTCTGGGTTCCGCGGATTTTCATGCCTTCTTTGTAATACCCTGGCGGGTAATAAGTCTGGACTTCGGTTCGCGGATCAATGGCCCCGAGATTATTCAAAATGTTGTAAGGCGGTGGGTCATAGTCTGCCAGAGGATCCGGCATGGAAGGACTGTCGGGGTTAATAAAAGTATCAACGACCGGACTGCCGTCGATGTCATAGCCGTTGCATTCGCCGCCACTCCCGACAATATTGGTTTCCGGAGCATGGATCTGAGTGTTGTCGCCGCCGTTGACGCAGAACGCGCACGAATTATCCGAGTTGACCTGGATCGCATTGTCGCCGGTATAACCCGGCGTCGATGTCAAATCGAGATTCACGCTGCCGCCCACGTTGAGCGAACATTCGCCGTTTGGGTCCAGCGTGATGATACCGGCGCCGGTTCCGCCGGCGATCATGGCCGTGGCGCTTCGCGAAACGTTGACGCCGGCCACACCAATCAAGTCCGCCTTCCCAAACACCAACGGGATCTGACCATCGGTGGAACCCGTGACCCGCCGGGCGCGGACGCGCACGGCGTTGAAGGTCTGGTTGGTCACGAAGCAGGGCGGATCCGGGCAATTCGGGGGGACATTGTAGTCATCAGAGAAGCGGTAAAAGCGTCCGAGGACGATCTCGCCGTCATCGTCATTGTCGCTATTGAGCTGCAGAGAAACCGGAGTTCCCAGTGCCTTGTTCGCGATGCCAAGAGTATACGCCGCATTTCTGGGCACGTTGGGGTCAATGTCCCGAACAAACCGCGCTCCCGCGAGCGAGGCCGCGTCCGCCGCGACCTGCAGTTGGCTGCCGGCGAGATAAACCACGCCGGCGTCCATAGCCAGACCAACCAGGCTAATGAGCAAGACTCCCAGAATGGCGACCCACACGATCGCCACGCCCCGTCGGGCATAACCGCCCATCGGGCGGCGCTGCCGGATAGACCGGCCGCGAATCCCATCGCGCTTCCTGTCGCTTCGTGATTCTTTCATCGCCATCTTCACTTAATAGCAATCAACTACATTTGTCCGCTAATCATCTTGTACAACTGCACCGCCGCGGGACCGACCGTAACCACAAAAACCGCCGGAAAAATGAAAAGAACCATGGGGAACAAAAGCTTGACGGCGGTCTTCTCCGCCGCTTCGGCCGCATTCTGGCTGCGACGCTCGCGCATGGAACCGGCGAAGGCGCGCAACGCCTCGCTGATGCTCGTGCCGAAGCGCTCCGATTGCACCAATACGGCAACCAGCGATGCGACTTCATCCACCCCGGTGCGCTCGGCCATGTTCCTCATCGCGACCGAACGCGAACCGCCCAGCCGCAATTGGAGGCTGGTCAAAGCCATTTCATCTGCCAGCGCCGGGCTCACGCCGCGCACTTCATCTGCGACCGAGTTCCACGCCGTATCCAATCCCATCCCGGAGGAAACGCAGATTTCCAACAAGTCCAGCGCGTCAGGAAGATGCCGCTTCATCTCGGCCGATCGACTGCCGCGCCGGGCCGACACGACGATGTTCGGAATGAAAGAAAGGAGCGCGGCGCCGACGAATACGATCGCTACCGTGCTGAGCATGGAAAAGCCAAGAGGCACCAGAACGGCCGTCAGGCCCGCACCGGCTGTAAAGAACATCAAGCTCTTAAGGCCCAGAAACACGGATCCTGCGTTGGGCGCATGAAAGCCCGCCCGAGCCAATTGCTGGCGTAATTTGGGAGAAGGCTTTCCCCAGGAAACCGCGCTGGCGGCGCGCTCAATGGAACGGGTGACGCCATAATCGCGAGGCGCCTCGGCAACCTCCATCGCCTGTCCGCCTTCGCTGATGCGCAGACGAACCGCACTGGCAACATGCCGGCTGCGAAGCCAGGCAAGCACCGCTCCGCCAGTGGCAGTGACGGCGATCATCGCCAGCAACGGGATCAGAATAGAGTCAATATTCATCAGACAAACTCGCTTGGCTAATACTTCAGAATCACCATGCGGTTCATGATCCACATCCCTAAGATCAGGCTGACTGCGCCAAAACTGATCAGGTAACTGCCTTCCGTTGTTTTATAGAGCGGTTCAAGGTAACCAGGATTCAGCAGGTTGAGCACCATGAACAGGAAGAACGGCAAGGCGACGAGAATGCGCTTGCTCAGCTGCGTCTGGGCCGTCAAAACCCGCGCGTGCCGATTGAGGCGAAGCCGGTCGCGGATCACCGAGGTGAGGCGATCCATCATGTCGGCCAGATTTCCGCCGCTTTCCAACTGAATAATGACGGAAGTGGAGAACAATTTCAGGTCGGTGCTGGAACGCAATTCCGCGGCCCGGCGAAGCGAGTCTTCGATGCTAAGCCCCAGTTCCTGCTGCTGGCATACCTCACGGAAGATGGTTCCAACGGGTTCGGCGATCTCTTCGGATGCGAGTTGGAACGCACCGGTGAGAGGGTGGCCAGCCCGCAAAGAGCGGGAAGCAAGGTTAAGAGCATCCACGAACTGGGTTTCAAATAAAGTAATCCCCTTTTGGGCTTTTTGCGAGGCATAGGCCCAGACGATCATGGCGAAAAGAACACCGGCCCCGGCGCCTCCCAGCAGACTTCCGGTCAGCACGTACGTGATGAGAAAAGCGCCGAGGACAATTGCGAGGGCCCCGAGAAGCAAGCTGGTCAGCGGGGCCTCAAATCGTGCCTGGCTCCGCCAGATTTCAAGACGCTTTCGCAGCGCGGCCTTGCCCGCAACAGTAGGGACCACGGTGGTGAACTCTTCGCCCTGGCTCCAGAGCCGCAGCTCGCGGGCCGCACCCGCACCCGTTTCAGCCAAACCCAGTCGCGTATTGAGTCGCTGCGCCCGGATCGTGCGGCGCAGCCACCATGTCCAGATCGCCGCGCACCAAAGGAGAAAAACAAAAAGGAAAGACGAAACGGTTGATATCAACTCACGCGGATCGCCATATTCAGAAAGTCGCTCCAGGAGGTTCATTTCGCCGCTCCATTGTTGCCGCCGAGAATCCGACGTCGGAAGGAGTCGGCCGCCAGATCCGTTCCTTCTTCCGAAAGCCTGTCGAGCAACTGCGGCCGGACGCCGCACGCCTCGAATTGCACCTTGGCGTGACCATCCGAATCAATCCCCAACTGCTTCATGCGGAAGATTTCCTGCAGGCAGACCGCGTCGCCTTCCATTCCCGTGACCTCCGAAACAGCCGTGATTTTCCGGCGTCCGCCGGTTGCGCGACCCAGGTGAATCAGCAAATGCAGCGCGGACGCCATCTGTTCGCGTATGACCCGGACGGGATAGTTCAAGCCGGCCATGCTCACCATATTTTCCACGCGGCGAAGCGCATCGCGCGGGTTGTTGGGGTGTACGGTGGTCATCGATCCTTCGTGCCCTGTATTCATGGCCTGGAGCATGTCAAAGGCTTCGGCGCCGCGCACTTCACCGATGATGATGCGATCGGGGCGCATGCGCAGGCTGTTGCGCAGAAGCTCGCGCTGAGTGACTTCGCCTTTGCCTTCAATATTGGGGGGCCGTGTTTCCAGGCGCACCACGTGCTCGCGCGGGAGTTGCAGTTCGGCGGCATCCTCGATGGTGACGACGCGCTCCCGCTCGGGAATCCATTTGGACAGGACATTCAGCATGGTGGTCTTGCCGGTGCCGGTTCCGCCCGAGATGAGTATGTTCACCCGTGCGCGGACCGCTCCTTTGAGAAAGTGCACCATTTCGGCGGCCAGGGAATTCAATTCAATGAGCCGCTCCACGTCGATGGGAATGGTGCCGAAGCGGCGCACGCTCATGGCCGGTCCGTCCAGCGCCAGGGGAGGGATGATGGCATTGACGCGGGACCCGTCCAGCAGGCGGGCGTCGAGCATGGGCGAGCTTTCGTCGATGCGCCGGCCCACCCGGGCCGCGATCCGCTGGATCACCTGCAACAAATGCTTGTCATCGCGAAAGGAAGCGGTGGTTCGTTCGAGCACGCCATCGCGTTCGATGTAAATCAGCTTCGGCCCGTTGACCAGCACGTCGCAGACGGAGGGGTCGCGAAGAAACTCCTCGATGGGCCCCAGCCCGAATACTTCGTCCAACACCCCGCGAAGCAGCCGCTGACGATCCGCCGCCGAGAGCGGGCACCGCTGCTCGGTCAGCAACGTGTCAATGCGGCGCGAGCATTCGCGCTGCAATTGATCTACCGGAATTCGCTGTGCTTCATTGAGATCCAGCGTCTCGAGCAGCGTCGCGTGCACGCGGGCTTTGATCGCGTCGAAAGCCGAGCGATCCATTCCGTAGGCCGACGAGGTTGCGGCGGCATCCACATCCGTCAATTGCATGATTGTCACCGTGAGGCCAGCACGTGCGGCCCGAGCAAAAAGTTCTTTCGGATCAGCTCCGCCAGGCGAACGATATCGCGGCGCAAGACCGAACGCGGGGACGCGTCGGCGAGCGGCTGTCCGAAGTTCAGCGCCGCGGAAGCCGCCTTGTAGTCGTTCTGCAAACGCTCCACCCGATTTCCCAGCACCGCCGCCGCATCGTCCAGGTTGACCATCGAATGGCGTTTGCGAAACCGATTGGCAACGGAGAGGATGCGGTCAGCTTCGACTCCCGACGCAAGCAAACCTTCGCGCATCGCCTTGGCGGTGCGAATGTCCTTCACGCACAATTGAAATACCAGCAACGTCACGCGGCTCGAACGGGCTACGATCGATTCCACCGCCGACCCCAGCCGCGGCGCGTCAATCACCGTCGTGGTGCCGCTTCCGGACAGTGCATCAATGACCTCCGTCATACGCTCGCTGGCCAAAGGGGCGGAAGTACGGAAATTGGTGCTCGCCGGGCTTAGTAAGATGCGCATGCCTTTCCCGCAGGGAACAGCGGTGGTGTGGATCAGATCGGAATCGATGGAAGCACGGTGGGCCAGCACATCCCCGACTCCGTACTGCCCCTCCACTCCCAAATAGGTCGCGACTCCTCCGTAGTAGCAATCCAGATCCACCAACAGCGTCTGTTCGCCGCTCAGAAGGTGCAACTCCTTGGCGAGGTTGACGGCGATCGACGTCGCACCGCATCCGCCGCTTGCAGAAAGTATGGTGACCAGCGGTCCTTCGGTGCGGCGTTTGAGGGGCCCACAGGGAACGAGCCGGTGGAGAACATCGGCCAGCTCCTGGCGAATGCTCTGCTTCACCAAAAAGTGGCGGGCCCCGGCCTGCATGGCCTCGATCATCAGTCCGTCGCCTTTTTCGCGCGAAAGCACCACGAATCGCGAATCGGGAAATCGGGCAATGACGGTTTCCAGGTCGGCCAGAGTGCGTTTGGGTTGGTGATCGAT
>JBKJYI010000313.1:0-6628 GCA_046715855.1 Phycisphaerae bacterium | reverse complement strand
GTATTAAAGTTACCATTCGGAAAACCGGTCTCGGCGGTGAGGATAGCTTCCTGATCTGCCCAGTCGCCCTCCACCATCAAATCGCGGAAGCGATACAAATTCGGCAAAATCACCTTGTCGCGGTCCGGCGCGCTGCGGGGCAGTCCCGAGCGGTGTCCTAACAAGTGTCCAAGCGTAACGTCTTCCCAACGGTCGTCGGCCTGACTCGCATCGCAGGTTGCCAGATTCCGTGAGCAATCCGGGCCGCCAAAGCCGGCCGGGCAATTATCACAGAATCCGATACCGGTGTTTTCATCGAGAACGACGCAGTCGCCACCATAAGGACAAGGCTTGGAAGAATCGCAGTCCACCGACAAGCCCGAAATCGTGAACAGCGGCAGCGGCGGCTGAGCACCGAGACAGATCACATCATTCATCTCTGGCGGCACGACGCCGTCGCAAAGACGCACAGCCTCAACATTATCGTCCGTGTCGGTAACGGTAATTTCGGCCTTCACCGCTTTGCGGAGTACGGCCGCGGTCACGGCCTTGGAGTTGCTGCCAATCCGAAACGGCGTGTTGGGCTGAACCTCCTTCGGCGCCGGAAGTGGATGTCCCGGAAGCAGGCCAGAAACATTGAACGTATCGCCGCATGCCGAAAGATAGGCAGGATCGTTGGTCGGCGCTCCGCTGAGGTTCCCGTAGCCGCGGACATAGACCGGCTTGCCGAAGATGCTGATTCCGAGCACCGCCCCGCCAATGCAACGGTACCGCATGAAGCGCTTGATGTTGTCGTCGAATGGCTTGAATATCACATGCGATTGCCCGGTGCTCTTGATTGCTCCGGGGGGGTCAATCGTCAAAAAGCGCGTCGCACACTGATCCGGAAAGCTTTGCGAGCAAACTTCGATTTGAACGGTCTGCGAATCAGTAAATGTCCCCGCGGGCGGCGGAACATAGACGCGGCAGCCGGGCGAGCCGAAAGTGAGCGTACCGGGTCCGTTGAGCGTCCAGTTTAGCTGTGTGTCGATGAGGCCGCCGCCAAAAAGAGTTGCGCACATCTGGCGTTGGTTGCCCAATTCGAGAGAAAGGTCCGTGCCCGTAATGACCACGTACGTGGGTGCGCGCAGGATGGACGGGTTTCCGCCGCCGTTCTCACAATAGTCCCCCGATGCGCCGGTGTCGCAGTCGCAAACGATATCGTCGCCGCGCAGCACGCATGCCCCCTGCCCTGAGCAAAGACGTTCCCCGCATTCGCTTCCCAGCTCGCAGTCCCCTGCTCGCGTGCGTTCGTAACCTACCGCGCAGCGATCGCAGTCCTCTCCTGCATAACCGGGGTTGCACGCGCACGCCGCCTTGCCGCTTAGCTGCTGACACTCGCCGCGGCCATTGCAATTCACCCCGTCGCAAGACTCATCGGCCACACATCGATATTCGCGTGCATCCGGTGGCGTGAGGTCGGCCGTCTCCTGGCTAACCACATCGGGTTCGCCGCTCTTGTGTTCGAGATGCTGACCGGGAGGACATGATCCAAGTCCGGAGCACGTCCCGGTGAATGATCGTTGAAAACGCCCGACATCTGCGAGGTCCACATCGGTGTCGCTGTTGCTATTGAAAACCTGAAGGCAATCGGTGATTTGTCGCGGCGGCTCGGGATTCGGAGTTGAACCGGGGCCGGAAAGGCAATCCGCCAGCGCAGAGGCATCGAGCAAAGCCACATCGCCCCGTTCGTCGAAGTCTCCGAAGGAAAGACTATTTGGCACGCAAGCCGGACCCGCCGCCCGGACCAACGTCGCGGAAAAAGCCAATACCGAAAGACTCGCCACGAAAAAGCTTCTCGACATTTTGTCCCCTTTCTCAGAATGGATTGCAGCAATAGTCTACCGTATCGATAATCAAAATGCGATGGCTTTGCAGCCAGATTTGGACGATCAGCCGGGATGCCCATTGGTTCAGAACCCGACGCTTTTTGCTTAACATGGTGAGTTATGAGCCTTAAAATCCACCGCGAATCGGACATCCAACCAGCCGGCTCTGGCGACCTCGAAGTCGCAATCATCGGTTACGGCAACCAGGGACGCGCCCACGCACTGAACCTTCGCGATTCAGGCGCTCGCGCACTGATCGGCCAGCGTCCCGGCAAAAGCCACGACCGGGCCACCGCCGACGGCTTCAAACCGCAAACGGTTGCTTTGGCGTGCAAGGACGCGGCACTCGTCATCGTCACTCTTCCCGACGAATCGGCCCCCGAAATCTACGATCGCGAAATCCGCCCCGCGCTCCGTCCGTGCCAGACACTTGGCTTCGTCCACGGTTTCAACATCCGATTCGGTTTCATATCCCCCCCGTCCAACATCGACGTCATCATGATCGCCCCCAAAGGCCCCGGCACGCTCCTCCGCTCCAGCTTCGAGCAGGGCCGCGGAATTCCTGCCCTGATGGCCATCCATCAGGACGCCAGCGGACACGCGAAACAGACCGCTCTGGCTTGGGCAGCAGGCATCGGCTGCGCCCGCGCGGCCATCATCGAAACGACATTCGCCGAGGAAACTGAAACCGATCTATTCGGTGAGCAAGTCGTCCTTTGCGGCGGCCTCACCGCCCTGTGCAAGGCAGCCTTCGAAACGCTCGTCCAGGCCGGCTACACCCCCGAGTTCGCCTATTTGGAGTGCGTCCACGAACTCAAGCAGATCGCCGACCTGCTCTACGCTCGCGGCCTAAGCGGCATGCGCGATGCGATTTCCAATACCGCCGAGTACGGCGATCTCACGCGCGGACCGCGAATCATCGACGACCACGTTCGAGCCGAGATGCGCCGCGTGCTCGACGAAGTTCGCAGCGGCGCATTCGCGAAGGAGTGGATCGCCGAGCACCGATCCGGCGGCAAGAAATTCAAAGAGTTGCATGCGGCCGACCTCGGCACGGCCTTCGAGAAAGCCGGCGAGACGGTTCGATCCTGGATGCCAACAGAAGTTCAAAATTCGAAGATCGAAGTTCGAAAGTAGGGCGGGCTCTGCCCGCCAACCGAAGGAGTAGACCGTGCACAGTTTTTGGGCTGATCGGCTGGACCAGCTTCCCCCCTATCTCTTCGTCGAAATCGACCGCAAAAAGCGCGAGGCCATCGCCGCCGGCCGCGACGTGATCGACTTCGGCGTGGGCGACCCCGACCTGCCGACGCACCCATTCATCGTCGATGCCATGGCCGAGGCCATCCGCAAGCCCGCCAATCATCGCTACGCGCCCGGCGCCGGCTCGCCGGAGTATCGCGGTGCGATTGCCGCGTTTTTCGGCCAGCGATTCGGCGTGATGCTCGACCCCAAGAGCGAGGTGCTCGCCCTGCTGGGCTCCAAGGAGGGCCTTTGCCATCTGCCCACTGGCGTGCTCAATCCCGGTCAGACGGCGCTGATTCCGGACCCCTGCTACCCTGTCTACATTGCGGGCACCCTCTTCGCCGGCGGAAAGTGCCACATGATGGCACTCCGCGAAGAGAGCGGCTGGCTCCCAGATCTCGACGCGATTCCGACTTCCGCCCTCGACAATGCCCGGCTGCTTTTCCTGAATTATCCCAATAACCCTACGGCCGCTTGTGCGCCGCTCGCTTTTTTTGAAAAGGCCGTCACCTTCGCCCGCAAGCATGGGCTGCTCATCGTGCAGGATGCGGCCTACAGCGAAATGGGATTCGACACTCCCCCGCCCAGCATCCTGCAAGTCCCCGGCGCGAAGGACGTGGCCATCGAGCTGCACTCCCTCTCCAAAACCTTCAACATGACTGGCTGGCGAGCCGCCTTCGCCGTCGGCAACGCCAAGGCCATCGCCGCACTCGCCAAGGTCAAGAACAACGCGGACTCCGGCATCTTCGGAGCGGTGCAGGAAGCGGCCATTGCGGCGCTGGCCGGGATCGACCGCCCGGAAATCGAGGAACAAAAACAAGTCTATCGCCGCCGCCGCGACATTCTTGTTTCGGGACTGCGCGAAGCGGGCTGGTCGGTAGCCTCGCCGCAGGCGACGTTTTATGTCTGGGTGCGGTGCCCTCAGGGGTTGGATTCCATGACGGTTGCGGCGCGCGTATTGGCCGATGCCAATGTGGTGGTGATTCCAGGTCTGGGTTTTGGGCAATGCGGCGAAGGGTACATCCGTTTCGCATTGACGGTTCCCGAAGCCGGGACTCGCGATGCGGCGATGCGCATCGGTAAAATGTCCTGGTAGCCCTGCGGAAGGCGTCGCGAAGGCCAGAGGAGGGGTCTGAGGAAGGCTCCAAAACGGCGATTGGGGCGTGAAAAAGCGGTTTTGTGCGAACGAATGGGTTCGATCCGTCATTTTTCATTTCGGCGGGGTGAGCAGTTGGCTGCGGGGATGCGGTTATCCAGTTTAACAATGGGTTCGCTTGGAAAAGTACTGTTTTCGCGTGGTAGGATGATGTTAGGTTACCACCAGATGTTGGGGTCTTTGCGATTGGCGATTTGCGGTAAACGACTGTCGATCGCGATCGCGCGCTTATCTCCGGATTCGTTTTCATCAACGTTTATAACATGAGGGGCGCGCGGAAATAATGATTAAATCAGAGACATCGTGCAGTGAATTAAAGCAGCAGACGAGATAAAACCGGATCCGCAGATGGCGCAGATTTGCACAGATTCGGGAGAGTCCAGGAATCAGGTGCACAGAGGATCAAGAGTTCAAGAGATGGCCGAACGGACACAAACGGTGGGGGCGAGCATTTCGCAGGATATTTTCTGTCAGGACTGCGGGTACAACCTCCGCGGGCTGACAGGGGAGCGATGCCCGGAATGCGGGCGGTCGCTGGAAGGGCTCCGCAGCGAGGTGTCGAAGATTCCGTGGGTGCATCGCAAAGAGATTGGCCGCTTTCGGGCCTATTGGAAAACCGTCTGGTTCGTCATGTTCCGGCAGCGGCAATTCTGCGACGAGATGGTCCGGCCGGTCAGCTACAGCGATTCCCAGCGCTTTCGGTGGCTGACGGTAGCAATTGTCGCAACAGCAATCTTTTTCGCCGGAGCTGCGCAATTTGGTTCCTACAAGGCAAACAGCATCCATGGCGATATTTGGAAGTATTTATGGTCTCACGATTGGGCTATCTTGGCAGCCTTTGTAGCAACAGTACTTTGGCTTGCAGGAATCACCGGCGTCCCGAGCTATTTTTTTCACCCCAAGTCGGTTACGGTTCAGCAGCAAAACCGTGCGCTTGCCCTAAGCTATTATGCATGTGGTGCGCTTTCCTTGGTCATCATTCCGATTCTTCTATCCATCCCAGCGAATCTATTGCCTCGCAAATACGAATTCTTGGCAGTTTTATCTGGTATTTTGGCCCTCACGCTGCCTGTGGCACCGCTTAGCATTTGGTGGCTCGACCTGTTGCACCTTACTCGCCGACTCCTCCCACAGTTCCCTTCGCGCGTCGCGGTGGTCGCAATTTGCGTTCCATGCTTACAGGTTCTGACTGGCCTTTTGATCGTCGTCGTTCCAATAATGATCATCCTATTGGGCTTAGTTCTTTATAGGCTATTGTCATAGTCCTCTGCGTCGCTCAAACGTTTTCCTGGACCGTGAAGAAAGATGGGAATATCAGGGGGTTGCTCGCTCGGACTATTGACCTGATATGCGCCCGCGTCATCCACACCATCCCAACCGACACTGTAAATGACAGGTTGATCAAGTTTAGGTTTGTAGCTGAATGCGGCGTTAGTCGGTGAGAAAGGGTCCGGCAAAGATCGCGGAAGATAATCCGGCACAAGCTGATCCAGGGCGTCCGGCAGATTGCCGTTGTCAATCTCAAACAACTTCAATGCCAAGCGCGTCGCCGCCAACCTTCTGAGTGCAATGGCCTTAAAATGACGAACAAAAACGGGACTGGTATCCATTTCTCGCAAGGCCTTAGCGAACGGATGCTCAAAACGGTGATGTCGTTCAATACGAAGCGTGCTCAGGATTCTTTCGGCCTCGGGCACACTCGCTGCCGGCGCTATCTTTATCAAGGCCGTCCTTCTTCGGAGGATTTCTAACGCGTCGGCAGAAAGTAACGGCTTGTCAAGGAACCATCCGATGGCATTCCATGTATTAGTAACGGTCCCCACCCCGGCAAGAATTCCCGCCGCTGAGGTGCGTCCCTCGAGGATGCAGCGCACCGCGTCCAACTGAGCCATGCGCTCCTCATACATGTGTTGAATGAGGGCAGAGTGAGGCGCCTCCTCATTGAGCAAATGGGCGATTAGATTCGTTATTGCTTCTCGCTCCGCACAGTTGCCGTCAGCTTTCGAAGCCGAGCAATATCTGGGGGTCTCGTACTCAATTGCAATTGCGATGGTCTCTGTATTTCGGCATACAATCCAATGGGACACCAAAAACGGGTATGATCCCATGGCCCGGCTGTGCGCTGTGGCATCGATAAGAAATGCTATCGCATCGGTATTGTTGCCTTGGATCGACGAGCTGACGGAAGCGACGCACAAGAGCCTTGTTAGTGCTGATTGCAGGTGCAATGTTGGAAGAATGGTGCTGAAAACGGGCGAGGCATAGACCACACCCCAATTTTCTTTCTGAAGATCTCGCGCCTTGCGCACATACAATAATTCTTGAGCGTATTTTTCCAGCAGGCTGTGAACTTCGTCCGGGTTCGTAAGCACCTTAAGAGGAT
>JBKJYI010000312.1:0-4539 GCA_046715855.1 Phycisphaerae bacterium | reverse complement strand
ATTTTGAACATACGCTGGCGATAACTGAGACCGGCGTGGATGTTTTAACGGATGGAAATTGAGAGCGACTAGCAAAACAGAGCCGCGACCGTGAGGTCGAAGATCCGCTGTGGCGGGGTGCGGTCAGATTTGCGAATGAACTTCGTTTTGTTAGGCGCCCATTGTAATAGACAGGTTTGACCCTCACCGCAGCCCTCTCTCAAGAGAGGGGGAGGGAGTTAAGGTGATGCAATGAAAGTGCGATCGAGTATTCGGCGGATTTGCGAAAACTGCAAGGTTGTGAGGCGCAAGGGCGTGATTCGGGTGATTTGCACCAATCCGCGCCATAAACAGCGACAAGGCTAGGAGGTTAGCTTAGTGCCACGTATAGCAGGTGTGGACATACCGGCCAACAAGAGGGTGGAATTCGCCCTCCGGTATATTTTTGGCATCGGGCCTACCAACGCCCTCGATGTGCTCAAGGAAGCGGGCATCGAGATCGGCGTCAAGGCCAAGGAACTCACCGAAGAAGAGGTGGCCCGCATCGGTACGGTGATCGAGCGGAACTACCAGGTCGAGGGGCAGCTTCGGCGCGGGATTCAGTCGAACATCGCCCGGCTCAAGGACATCCGCTGTTATCGGGGCATGCGGCATCGTGCCCATTTGCCCGTGCGCGGACAGCGCACGCGCACCAATGCCCGAACTCGTAAGGGACCAAGGAAGACTGTGGCAGGCAAGAAGGGCGTGAAGGAGCTAACGCGTGGCTAAACGAGGCGGAAAAAAAGCGGTTCGCCGCAACGTGGCCCGGGCAATCGCCAACATCAAGGCGACGTTCAACAACACCCTGGTCACCATCACCGACGTCAACGGCGAAGTTTTGTCGCGGGCATCGGCGGGGACGGTGGGCTTTAAGGGCACGCGCAAGAGCACGCCTTTCGCGGCTCAGCGGGCGGTCGAGCCGGCGGCCCATGCCGCCCGGCGATTTGGAGTGCAGGAGGTCGAAGTTCGGGTGAAGGGTCCCGGAAGCGGCCGCGACGCCGCGATCACGGCGTTACAAGGCTCCGGATTGCGGATACACTCCATCGAGGACATTACTCCGCTTCCCCATAACGGTTGCCGCCCATCCAAGCGCCGCCGTGTTTGAGTCGATTGTGAATTTCCAGGCTCGCGGATTGCCGCGGGCTGTTCATTTTTTGGTTGCAGGTAAAACTGAATGGGACGTTACGTAGGACCAGTTTGTCGCCTTTGCCGTCGCGAAGGCCTGAAGCTTTATCTCAAGGGCACGCGCTGCGAAACCGCCAAGTGCTGCATCGAGCGGCAATGGCGCAATCAGCCGCCGGGCATGCACGCATGGCGCCGCCGCAAGGCCGGCAACTACGCCGTGCGCCTCCGCGAAAAGCAGAAGGTCAAGCGCTATTACGGCGTGCTCGAAAGCCAGTTCATGATCTATTTCAAGACGGCCGAGCGCGGCGTCGGCAACACCGGCGAGACGCTGCTTACGCTGCTTGAGCGCCGGCTTGACAACGTAGTCTGGAAGTTGGGCTTTGCGGCCTCGCATAAGGCGGCCCGCGTGGCGATCGCCCACGGGCACATTCACGTGAATGGACGCCGGATGAGCCGGCCCAGTTACCAGGTCCAGGTGAACGACAAGATCTCGGTGAAGCAATCGGAGCGAAGCCAGAAGTTCATGCGTGCAACTCTGGGCGATGGCGGCCCGCCCGTGCAGGCCTGGCTGCAGCTCGACACGCAGAGACTGGAGGGTGTGGTTGCGGCTCTGCCGACTCGCGAAGATGTGCAGATCCCGGTTGAAGAACAATTGATTATTGAAATGTGCAGTCGCTAAGGGCGGCGCTGATATTTTTTCTCCGCAGGGCCTTTCGGCCGAAGGCTCGCGGAGAATGCTTGCAGGTGGAGATCTCCCGATGCGCATGAGATGGCGAGGTTTGGAACTGCCCGCTCGCGTGATACGCGACGAAGCGGTGAGTACGGACTCGTACGGACGTTTTGTCATTGAGCCCTTTGAGCAGGGATTTGGCACGATCATTGGCAACTCGATTCGCCGCGTCTTGCTTTCGAGTCTGGAAGGCGCCGCGGTCACCAGCGTGAAAATCGCCGGCGTCGCACACGAATTCACCAGCATCGACGGCGTGCTGGAAGACGTCACCGACATTTTGCTGAACATCAAGGGTATCGCGCTGGATTTGACCGGCGCGGATCAAAAGGTGATGACCGTCAAGGCCAATAAGGCCGGCGTGGTGACGGCCGGCGACCTCCTCTTGGACCCGGCGGTCAACATCGTCAATACCGAGCACCATATTTGCACCTTGACGGCCAATGTGAATTTCCAGGCGGAAATGACCGTCAAGAAGGGTCGCGGATACGCAACGGTCATCGACAATCGCAGCCCGGAGCAGGAACTCGGCGTGATCGCCATCGATTCAATCTTCTCGCCGGTGGTCCGCGTACGCTATCGCACCGAAGACATGCGCGTGGGGCAGCGCACCAACTACGACCGGCTGATCCTCGAAGTGTGGACCAAGGGTACAATTGCTCCCGAGGACGCCCTGGTTGAGGCGGCTTTGATTTTGCGGAAGCATCTCAATCCGTTTGTGACCTATCACGAGCTTGGTTCGGACTTGGTTTCTAGCGGCGGCCATCATTCGGGAATGGCAACGCCCAAGGATGCGGCGCTTCTGGAGCTTTTGGATCGCCCGGTCAGCGCGCTGAATCTCTCTGTGCGGGCCAGCAATTGCCTCGAGGCCGCTAGGGTCGGTACGATCCGCGATCTGGTGACCAAGACGGAGTCGGATTTGCTCCGCTTCCGCAGTTTCGGCAAAACCTCGCTTCACGAAGTGCAACGAAAGCTCAGCGACATTGGGTTGCGGCTTGGAATGAAATCGATGGATGACGGGTCGGTGGTCTTCCCTGGCGAGTCCAGCACGCCCACGGGGCATTGGATTGGCGACGGTGGCATCGAAGACAAGATTCCCTCGCACGGGTCATCGGGCCCGCTTGAAGTATTTACCATGGGTGACTAGGTGCCAGGCATTGGCACAGGATGTAGGTTATGAGACACCGAGTACAATTTCGCAGATTGAACCGCACCGCCGAGCACCGCTGGGCGCTGCGCCGCAACATGGCCCAGAGCCTTTTCGAACACGGCTCCATTACGACGACTCTGCCCAAGGCAAAGAATATTCAGCCCTTCGCCGAGAGGCTCTTGACATTCGCCATCAAGGCCCACAAAGCCCGTCAAGCCGGTGAGACGTTCGACGAATTAGCCGCCCGGCGCTCAATCGAGCAGCTCATGGGTGACCGCGTGGTGGTTCCGGCCGAACACCGTGCGGATTACGAAGGAATGTCAGACGCGGCTCGGCATAAGACGCTCCGCATGCCTTCCGGTCGCCGCCACCGAACCGGCGAGGCGAAAGGGAGGCTAGCATTCACCGCCGACTCTGTGACCCGTCGGTTGATCGAACGGATCGCGCCCAACTATGTCGAGCGACCCGGCGGCTATACGCGGATCATTCGAACGGCCTCCCGCCGCATCGGCGATGGCTCGCAGCTTGCGGTCTTGCAACTGGTGGGCAACGAACAATCCCCCGGCTCGCTGAGCAAGCCGGATAAGGGTGCCCGCCGCCGCAAGGCCGATGCCCGCTATGGTCTGGCGATCAAGATTTCGAAAAAGCGAACTGACGGTCCCGCCCGACGCGACACCGCCAAGGTGGAGAACGAAGGCGGTTCGGACGGGCAAGAGTAAAAGCGTCCTTCGGATCGTTTTCAGAAAGTTGTAATCGGCGCGAAAACTTGTCCGTTCTCCGGCGGCTTCCATGAAACGCGACCCGGAATGCATCTTCTGCAAGATCGTGGCCGCCCAGGTTCCGGCTCACGTCGTTTACGAAGATCAGTCCACCATCGCATTTCTCGACGTGGGGCCGCTATCCGAAGGCCATCTCCTGCTCGTTCCCCGTGAGCACTACGCGAAGTTGAGCGACCTTCCCGCCGAGCTCGCTGCCGATCTTGGCTCCAGAATTCCACTGCTTGGCCGCGCACTCATGAAGGTAGCTTCTGCTTCCGCCTTTAATGTGCTCTGCAACGAAGGCGCCGAGGCCGGTCAGGTCGTCCATCACGTTCACTTCCACCTTATCCCCCGTCGAGCGGCCGACCAGTTGGGTTACCGATGGAACGCGGGCTCTTATCCCGCCGGCCGCGCCGCAGACTTCGCTTCGGAATATCAAAGAGCCATTTCTTCGCACGGCTCCTAGCAAACCCATCGGTCGTTGCAATCGGCACGAATCCGCGCACCTGATAAACTTCGCACCATGAAAGTCGGACTGATTGGCGGGGGAATCATGGGTCAGCCCATGGCGCGAAATCTCGCTCGGGCAGGGAACGACGTGTTCATTCATTCCCGAACGCGCAGCCGAGTGGATGCACTTCTGGCGGAGGGTATGATCTGGCGCAATTCGCCTGCGGAAGTCGCACAATTCGTAGAGGCAATCATTTCAATCGTTCCCGACTCACCGGACGTCCGATCTGTTTACCTCGGCGGCGCAGGCG
>JBKJYI010000311.1:0-7502 GCA_046715855.1 Phycisphaerae bacterium | reverse complement strand
GACTATTACAACCGAAACCCTTTCCCCCCCCCCGCAATGCGGGGCGCCATCACCCGCGTTTCATAATTCGCCGCCAATAAAAAAAAAAGCGACTCGTGAGACGGAATTCACGCAAGGTTCGTGACAGAATCATGGTACGGGCTTATGGGTCGTTTGGGTTGTGTCACTATCGCTCACTCTCTCATGAGCGTATCGAAGTTAGGACATTTTTGTGCGTGGTTTCGCTTGGCTCTCATGTTTGGCTTGATTGTGAAGGGGCCAGCATCGTTGGTGAAAATTTTGGCGCGGGCAGGTTTTGCAGGCGTGGGCTATTTCGCCTTTAGGAATGACTCGACTACATCCTTTGCAGATCAGCCAAGGGGAATGGCTTCCGATGATGATGGTCAATTCGTACCTACCTTGCAAGCTTCGTCCGTGGCATACTTAGATCATATCGGAGTCTTTGACGGAAAACCATACGAAGCCGGATTGGACTTTCCGTAAACGTCCCGCAATCATTCGGAACACAAAATTGCCCGGCTTCTGTGATCCAGCCCACAGCCATAAACGTGGCCAATTAGAGCCAATGATACAATGGTTACTTTGGGCGCGAATTGGCTATAAATACAGCTATAGGAAACAAACCTTGCTAGCCGCCTCGGCGGCGGCAAGGATCGCCTGGTCGAAATCCGGATGCTCGAAAAGGCGCATGTCAGCGCTTGCCCTTGGCCTGCCATGCCTTGGCGTTGGGCATGGCGACGAAGATTCCGAAATCGAACCGGGAGAGCGGGTTGAGGGATTCGCGCAGGCTCGCGAGTTTGCGTGGCGGCAATCCAAGCCGTTCACCGAAAGCGCCGAGCAGCGCCCGGACGCGCGGCGGTTCGGTAGGCGCGGCAGCGAGTAGCCTGGCATAGCGACCGGATTCAGACAGGAGTTTTTGCATACGATCAATGGTTTGCTGGGAATTCAGCTCGCTTGTTCTGCCACCGCTGCGAAAAAAGTCAAGAATAGCAGCGTCCGTTTCGGAGAGCCGCGACCAAGCTTCGGGGCGTCTTGTGTGAATAATGGCGTCCTGGCCGACGAGTTTCCTTGGAAGGCTTGATGCGCTCGTGGCGAGTTCGGCTCGCGGCGCGTTTTGGGTGGTGAAACCCAAGTGATTCGCGGCGGCAATACCTGATGGGAAGACATTGCTGCGGCGCGTGACCAATTTCTGGATGGCGGCCGGGTTAGGCCTGCTCTTGCCGAACGCGGTTTGCCGACTTCGGTAATAGAGTCCCTTGCTCAGACGTTGGATTTTGCCTTGCCGGGTCAATCGAGAGAGCGCTTTGGCGGCAGCGCCAAAAGAAATACTCTGGAAATCCTCCAATCGCCAGATGCGCTCTCCCCCCTCCTCGATTCGTTGGCGAATGAAGGTAGCCGTTGACGTGTGATTGGAGGCAAGTTTCATGTCCTTATTATGGGCGAAACGGTGCTTGTTGTCCAGTTTTATCGGTCAAAAACTGGACATACCGGACTTAATGGCTAAAAAAACAGCATTTTTTGGATTACTGAGCTTCATTCCAACTCTTGCGAGGCCATGCACCATCGACGCACATAGCCATAACGTAGCCGATTGTAGCCGGTTAGGGTTGTCGAGTTTTCTTTAGATTTGACGAACATCACTTGAAACCGGCTACTTGGTGTTCATGCGGCCAGCGCCGTGTTCGATAGTTTCAGCGATTCGACGGCAGGCATACTCGAAATATACCGGGTCCTGCTCGATGCCGACGAAGCGCTTGCCCGCCAGGATGGCGGCGACGCCGGTGGTGCCGCTGCCCATGAAGAGGTCGAGAATCGAATCGGCGTTCACCGAATCGCAGATGTACCGAACCTGGGACAGCGGACGTGGACACGGCACCGGATTGCCGCCGGTGTAGCCGTTCGACTGCCTTAGGTCAGCGACGTGCCAGTCGCGGGACAATTCATCTTGAATGCGTGAGCGGCCACTCCAGAAAATAATAGGATCCCAGGCAAGGCACGTGCGACGCCCTTCCCGTTCGGGATAAATCTTGCAACCGGCGACGACGCGGAATTTCCCCGGGAAATATTCATGCCAGCGGTGGGCCCTGAGCTGGCTTTGCCAGACGAAGCACGGGCCGTCATTGGTGACGCGGATAAGTTCGGGAACGAGGCGCTGCATCAACTCATCGTACTGGTCCGGATCGTCGTCATAGCTTCGATAGTTGAATCCGATGCCGTAAGGCGGGTCGGTCACGACCGCGCCGATGTCGGCAAGCGTCGGCAGTATGTCGAAGCAATCGGCGCAGTAGAGCGTGGCATTCCCGATGACGACCTTCCGTATCGGCTGCTTGGCTTGATTGGCAATGGTTGAACGAGCGACTTGTCCGGTTTCCAACGCTGTCATTTTTTTCTCCTTTCGATCTAGCGAAGGGGTTCCGACCCTTCACCGACTGTGAGGGCGGACTCCGAGCCGAAAGGAGCAAGCGAGAGGCGACGGGCTCTTTAGGGAGAAGCAAATCAGCATCGGGCGTGACACGCAGCAATTTGCGTGGCGTCGCATGATGCCGCGAAGCCCGACCGCGAAGCGGGAAAGAGACCAAGGCTTGAGCTAAAGACAGCGAATGACCAAGGAATGCGATTGAACCATGAGCAATGCAGAAACGGCAGGCTACGTACGAGATAGCTGTCGTCTTTGAAGGAATGGACGGGCTACTTCCGCTGCTCGCTGAATTGCCCTTCAAAGGATTGCGGGCGGGCTTATGAGGCCCGCCCGCGTCAATTGCCGTTAGGCATTCTTTGGCAAAGGGACGCGCAGGACGATTCGTCCATCGAGCGGTGTCGCCGCCAGCTGAATGTGGAAACCCTTGTTGTCGGCATGGGCAAAAACAGCGCCGATGCGGGTCCAGATAGCTTTCTGCCCTTCGCGGTCGCGCACCTGGTAGGCGATGTGGGTGGGCAATTTCACCGTTGCTGTTTGCTTGGTTCTCTTCGTGTCACTCATGATCGTTCTCCTTCTTTGGTTGTCCGGCCGCGACCATCGCGGCCTGATGACACGGGAAAAAAGCCGGAACAGTCCGGGGCGAGCGGCACGCGAGCGTACGAGTCAAGTCTGAAAATTGGGGGACGACCTCTAGGGGGTGCCGATTTTCTGACTTGATGCGACCGGCGACGGCTTTACGTGTTCATCAATAAGGCCGCATGTCTGTCGGACGGCATCAAAGAATCAAGGAGGCGATTCGTGACGCGAAGAACCGGCAATCGTCGAAGGACCATGCCCACCATTGCAATCATGTGTGCGACGGACCGTATCAAACTGGACGCATCGGAAATGTCTTTGCACGCCGAGGACAATTATTTCAGCGTAAAATACCGCGAATAATCAATCGTCTGCGTTGCCACAAGGCAATGACTAACGACTAGTGCGGGCATTCGGGCCTCACGCACGCGACGCAACTCCCGATTGAAGATTGACAAATATTAACCAATTGTCAGCGATTTCAGGAGTACAATGAGGAATGCTGCGAATCATCCAGAGCACGAGCGCGGCTGGGGCGAAGAGCTATTACAGCACGGCGGACTATTACACCGAAGGGCAGGAACTAAGCGGGTTGTGGCGCGGTGAAGGCGCTAAGCGACTGGGACTCACCGGAGTCGTCAACCGCAAGGAATGGGACGCGCTCTGCGACAACCGCGATCCGGCGACGGACAAAGTGCTGACGCAGCGTCAAAAGCAGAAGCGGCGCATCGGCTATGATTTCAACTTTCACGTACCTAAGAGCATTTCGGTTGTGTACGGCCTGACCAAGGACGAGCGGATTCTCGAAGCATTCCGGGAATCGGTAGACGCAACCATGCAGGACATGGAAGTGGAAATGAAAACCCGCGTGCGCGGTGGCGGCCGCAACGAAGATCGGACCACCGGCAATATGGTGTGGGGCGAGTTCATTCATACTACGGCTCGCCCGGTGGATGGCGTGCCCGATCCGCACCTTCACGCCCATTGCTTCGTGTTCAACTCAACATGGGACGAAAACGAAAACCGCTGGAAGGCAGGACAATTCGCTGACCTCAAGCGCGACGCGCCGTATTTCGAGGCGAAGTTTTACTCGCGCTTTGCGCGGCGGCTGGAAGAACTGGGATTACCGATTGAGCGGCTGAAAAAAGGCTGGGAGCTTCGTGACATCCCCAAGTCGGCGATTGAAAAGTTTTCGCGGCGGACGGCGCTCATCGAAGAGACGGCGAAAGAGCGTGGCATAACCGACGCCGCTGAGAAAGATCAACTTGGGGCGAAGACTCGGGAAGGAAAGCGGAAAGAAATCAGTTTCGATGAATTGCGTGAGTATTGGCAATCGCGGCTCACGCCTGAGGAAAGCGATGCCATACAAGAGGTCGCCGACCGGATCGGCAACAATGCAATTGGTGAAGACGTGCATATCGCGGCCGAAGCCGCATCGCGAGCCGTGGAGCATTGCCTGGAGCGAAATTCGGTGGTGCCGGAGCGGAAGCTTTTCGCCGAAGCGCTCAAGCGCTCTGTCGGGGCAGCGTCCTGGGAGGCGGTTGAGCAAGCGGTCGGCAAACAGGGCTTGCTGGTAGCAGAGCGCGACGGGCGCAGAATGGCGACAACGCGAAACGTACTGGACGAAGAGCGTGCGATGATCGGGTTTGCTCGCGATGGCCGTGGCACTTGCCGCCGATTGGGACCGAAAAACTACCGATTCAAGCGAGAATGGCTGGATGAAGGGCAGCGCAAGGCCGTATTGCATGTCCTGGATTCGCCTGACCGGGTGATCCTCATTCGCGGCGCGGCCGGAACCGGCAAGACGAAAATGATGCAAGAGGCGGTAGAGGCCATCGAAGCAAACGGCAAGCGGGTGTTTACCTTTGCGCCGTCGGCGGACGCCAGCCGTGGCGTCCTCAGGCAGGATGGATTCGCCAACGCCGATACCGTGGCGCGGCTCCTGAAAGACGAGCGGATGCAGACGGAAATTCGCGGGCAAGTGATCTGGATCGACGAAGCGGGCCTATTAGGCACGAAGCAACTGTCGCAGGTGTTTGCATTGGCGGGAAAACTGGACGCCCGCGTTGTTCTGTCCGGAGACCGCAAGCAACACGGATCGGTGGAGCGCGGTGCGGCGCTGCGACTTCTTGAAGAAGAAGCCGGGCTGGTGCCCGCCGAAATCCGAGCCATCAAGAGGCAATCCGGCGACTACAAGCATGCGGTCGAAGCCTTAAGCGAAGGTCGGACGGAGGACGGGTTCGAGCAACTCGACCGGTTGGGCTGGATTCGGGAAGTGAATGCGACGGATCGCTACAAAGTGCTGGCGGGCGATTACGTCGATGCAGTGTCGCATGGCCAGACGGCGCTGGTCGTGTCGCCGACGCATATTGAAGGCGAGTGGATCACCGACGAGATACGCGGACTGCTCAAACAGACCGGCACGCTCAGGGACGGTGAGCGACGGTTGCCTGTGCTAGAACTTGCAAATCTGACCGAAGCGGAGCGGGCTGACGTAGTGAATTACGACGCGGATTCGGTAATTGTCTTCCATCAGAACGCAAAAAATTTTACCAAAGGCGATCGGGTAGTTCTGGGCGAGCGTCCTGTGCCGTATTCGGAAGCGGCAAAATTCCAGGTGTTCCATCCGAATATTCTGCCTGTTGCGCCGGGCGATGTGCTCCGGGTCACGCGCAACGGCAAGACGGCTGACGGATTGCATCAACTCAACAATGGCGAATTGGTGACGGTGCAACGGTTCGACGCAGACGGAAATCTTGTCCTAACCAACGGCTGGACGATTGCGAGGGACTATGGGCATCTGGCGCACGGCTATTGCGTAACGTCACACGCGTCGCAGGGAAAGACGGTAGATAAGGTCTTCATCGGGCAATCGTCGCAATCCTTCCCGGCTTCGTCGCGAGAGCAGTTTTACGTATCTGTGTCGCGCGGCAGGCAGGGCGCTACGATTTACACCGATGACAAGGAAGCGTTGCTTGATGCTGTAAACCGTTCAGATGATCGGGTGACGGCAACGGAGCTGGTCTCCGGGCGAGACATCCGGGAGCGCGGGGCAACATTGGAACGTATCAAACGGCTGATGCCTGAAATAACGGTGCCCGCGCATGTCATAGCGAAGGAGCGGGAGGGGTTGAATTATGATCGATAAAAAGATTCTTGGTCGTTACGGGGGCCGGGATGGTGGGGACGGCGCAAACGATAACGAAACCCGCGAGGAAGGCGCTGTCGATGATTTCGGCACGTTTGGGTTTCTTCGCGGATCACGCGAGCGGGCGACTATGATCGAGCTGCGAAAAAAAGACGGGAGCGTTCGCGCGGTCAGTTATGGTTACATCGACAAGGCGGATTTCGATCCAACAGACGGCATAGTTCTGCATGTAGGCGGGCAAAAAATCATCATCAAGGGCCGGAATCTGAACCGCGAGGTGCATCCGAAGGTACGGCTTTTCGAGGCGGTCTGCCGTCATCGCGTTCCCTGGCTCCGCGAGGCCGCCGAAACTGAAAGTATTGCGGCTAGCGAAGGCGATACTATTATTGAAGCCATTGAATGGTAGGGGATTGTAGTGCCTGTTCGTATCACCTGGCTCGAGGCGTGGGTGTTCGGTGAAGGGCGCGGTCCAACTTGGAGAGTAGCTCTTCGTCGGTACCACGAACTGTTAGGATGTCCTCATCCACGATGCCTAAAGCGACCAGCATCCTGCCGAATTGCGCTGCAGCACGGGGCTCTTTGGGGACGGTTACAAAACAGAGCCTACGGCTCCCGATTTCCCCATTTGAATCTAACGTAGCCATAAACTGCGATGGTCCAATTCCATGCTGCGCGGCAAGCTCATTTAAACGCATCATGATGGCTACAGACCTACTATCGATAAACAAATGCTCCCCCCTTGAATTGATTAGATGTCATCTAGGAATACAACGTGGTATTGGCAAAATCAAGTAGTCGTAGATTGGATATTGGTCGGCCTGTGGCCAAGGTACGTCGCTCTCGCGCGACCGTGGCCGGATAGCTAATTGACAAAACAAGAGATGGATATTTTAGCAAATCGCCAAAAACACATCATCGGTTATTTGGAAACAGCAATCCGAGAGGGAACCTCAAGACTGGATCTGTTGCACCTGGGTTACTTGGTTTCTGATGATATCTTTCTCATCGCAAAGTATGCGGAACGGATGCAAAGTACAGAGCAACTGAGTCTTAAGCTGCATACGGTCGAGGAGAAAGCATATATCGCTCTTGGCGGAATATTGAGGACCATGTCTAGTCTACGATCAGTCGAACTTTGGGATTTGGACGACAACCTTGATATTTTTGAGCTAATCGCTGGGGCGATTGCAAGTCTGGATACGCTAGAACACTTGACCCTGTGTGGCTGTAATGTCAAAGGCGAGGCGGCGCGCCTGCTAGGAATGGTCCTAGGGCAACGGCGATGCTTTAAGGAACTCTCGTTACCGTATAACAATCTCCATGCATACTGCCTGGGGGCCCTGCTTCAAGGGTTCTCTG
>JBKJYI010000310.1:0-6992 GCA_046715855.1 Phycisphaerae bacterium | reverse complement strand
GAGCAGCTTTCGCTCGTCGAAGAAGTGGTCGATCAGCTCGACAAGCCCGCCACCGCGCTTAAGTTCCCGTTGCGGCTCATTCCGTTGGAGTTCTCCGATGCGACCGCATTGGGTCAGACCGTCACCGACCTGTTCGATCAACGCTTCGAAGCCGCCCAGGCCGCCGGCGCGGATAAGGCCGCGCTCGAACGCGAGCGTCTTTTCCTCAGCGTCGATCTGCGCAGCAACTCCCTGATTATTTCCGCCTCCGAGGAAAACTTCAACGAAATCATGGCCATCGTAAAGCAGCTCGATACCCGGCCCGCGAAACTCTTCGACCAGATTCGCATTCTCCAGCTTCAGCGACTTTCCGCCGTGGATTTGCAAACCAAGATCGAAGAACTCTGGGCCCGCAAGGCCGAGCTGCGCCGCGAAGCGGAATTGATCGAGGACATCCCCGTCATCGCCGTCGATGAGCGCAGCAACTCACTGCTCATCGCCTCCAGCATCGAGGACTTCGACGAAATCCAGCGCCTCGTCCGCACATTGGAGTCTCAGCCGCTCATTGAGGACACGCGCTTGTTCAAGCTCGAATTCGCCGACGCCACCGGCCTCGCCGGAATGCTCGACGAACTATTCGAAGGAATCGCGAGTCAGTCCGAAACCTTCAAAGCCCCCACCATCATTCCCGACCCGCGAAGCAACGCACTCGTTGTCGCCGCCACCCGCGACACCATGGAGCGCGTAGCCGAAGTCGTGAAACGACTCGACGTGCAGGCCGGACCCCTAACCTCCATTTTCCGCGTCTATCCCCTGCGGCACGGCTCCGCCACAGTGCTCGCCGCGCGAATTCAAGAGCTCTTCGACAAACAAAAGGAAACCGGCGAAACCGCGCAGACCCCCGTCGTGGTCATGGCCGAGGAAACGTCCAACAGTTTGGTGGTCAGCGCCTCCCGTGACATCCACACCGAAATCGTCGGACTCATCGAACTTCTCGATAAGCCGTCCAACATCGCCCGCCATTTCCGCATCTTCCCGCTGAAGATGGCCCGCGCCCCCGCCATCGCCGAAAAACTCGAAGCCCTGTTCAAGTCGCAGGCCGAAGGCGCCGCCGGCCGCGCCGACGTCATGGGCGTCGAAGCTGACGAACGCACCAACTCCCTCATCGTCTGGGCGTCCCCCTCGCAAATGACCAACATCGCCGAAATCATCGACCGCCTCGACACCCAGGAACCCACCCGCGACCTCATGGTCCGCGTGATCCAGCTGCGTCAGGCACTTGCCGAAGATTTCGCCAACCTCCTCCGCAAAACGATCATTGGCGAAGGCGACGCGGAGGGCGAAGAGGCCGTCATCGTCTCCTTCCTCGAAAAGACCCCCAACGGCGAGGAAATCGTCCGCAAGCTCCTTCGCCAGGACATCCGCATCGAGGCCGATCCGCGAACGAACTCCCTCATGGTCATGGCCCCCTCCGAAAGCATGGCCATGCTCGATTCCATGATCCGCGACTTCGACCGCATCCGCCCCATCACCTCCGAAGTCCGCCTCTTCCCGCTGATCAATAGCGACGCCAAAACCATGGTCGATCAGCTCGAAGAACTGTTCCAGGCCGGAGAGGGTGGCGGCGAGGGTGAGACCCGCCGCGAGCTCGTTTTCGGCGCCGCCCTCACCGAGGCTCAAGAGGGTCTAGCCGCCGCCAGCGTCGGGCAGGAACTGCGCTTCGCCGCAGATGCCCGCACCAATACGCTTATCGCCGCCGGCGCGCCGGTCTACCTCTCCATGGTCGAAGACCTGGTCCGCTTCCTCGATTCGCAGCAGGCCGAAGACCGAATTTCCACCGTCTACAACACCAAATATCTGCCCGCCTCCGACCTGCAAACGGCCATCAAAGGCTTCATTGATCAGGAAATCGCCGTGTTGGGCGAAGGCGACACGGAGGAGTCCCGCGTCCGCCGCCAGGAGCGTCAGGTATCCGTCGAAAGCCTCGGCGATGAAGAGAAGGGCAGCAGCAGCCTGCTGGTGGGAACCAGCTCGCGATCGTTCCAAAAAACAATGGAAATGATCCAGTCGCTCGATCGCGCCGAGCCCCAGGTCATGATTTCCGTGCTCATCGCCGAAGTCACGCTGACCGACAACGTCGATCTGGGCGTCGAAATCGCCGGGCAGGAGCTCGACTTCTCCCGCGGCGCCATCGTCGGGCCCAACGGCGTCATTGAAGGCAGCGACTTCGACTTCGTCGGCGGAAACTCGCTCGGCGCAGCCGGCAGCGGCCTGGGCTTCAACTTCACCATCACCGGCGAGGACTTCAGCTTCTTGCTCCGCGCCCTGCAGACCGACAGCCGACTGGAAGTTCTATCCCGCCCCGTGCTCATGGTCCGCAATGGCGAGGAAGGCAAGATCACCATCGCCGATGAAGTGCCCATCGTGTCCAGCTCGCAGATCACCGACTCGGGCCAGATCAACGTCACCCCGGGTCGCGAAGAAGTCGGCATCATTCTCACCGCGACGCCGCACATCAGCCCCGACGGCTATGTCACCATCGAGCTTAGCCAGGAGATATCCACCATTGGCAACGAAGTACAGCTTTCGGATGATCTTCGACAGCCCATTTTCGCCAAGCGCGAAGTCGAGACCAACATCACCGTGCGCGACGGCGAAACCGCCATCGTCGGCGGCCTCATCCAGTCCAACGATTCGCAGAGTGAAACCAAGGTCCCGCTCCTCGGCGACCTCCCCGGCGTGGGCGCCCTCTTCCGTACCACCAACACCCGCAACAGCAAGACCGAGCTTCTCGTTGTCCTTACTGTCGACGTGCTCCGCAGCGACGAAGACGTCCGCCAGATGTCCATCGAGCAGCGCGACAAGTTCATCCTCCCCGACAGCATCCGCCAGAGCCCCCTGATGGAAGGCCTGCGCATCAAGCCCGAAGAGTGCGGAATGGGTCCGCGCGAGCGCGGCGAATCCTTGGCTAGGCCCACCCCGTCACCGGCTTCCCCCGCACTCGCTCCCGACGATCGCAAGGGCGTTCAGCCCGAATACGGCCCCAAGCCCAAGGTTTACGGGCCCGCCATCAACCGGCCTAATCCGGCAAACACGACCTCTAAGGGTGTGTACGGGCCGCGCATCGCCCGCAATACACCCCGCACGGAAAACAATTGATGCCCGTTGAGAACCGAGACCAGATGCAGTTTTACCCCAGCGATCCGCGAACTTTAGTTCGCGCGGACTCACGGACATCTTTGATCGTTCCGGGTAACACAAAAACAGCTCCCTTGCTTCAATACAGTGTTTATGGCGGGTGCCATGGCCAAGCGAAGCGCCGCCCCGGGTGCCATGGCCAAGCGAAGCGCCGCCATGCGACCCGCGGTTCATTCCGGGGCGGCGTACGCCTGCTCATTCTCGCACCGATTCTTTTCGCACCGATATTAGGCTGCCGGGCCTGGCGGGACCGTCGCGAAGCGCCCGCTCCCAGCGGACAGGAACAACCTCGCCCCTCGGCCACTCGTCCTTCGCGAAGCTCGAACCAGCCTCGCGTGCAAAGCGTAATCTGCCTGTTCGATCAGCGGCCCTGGCTTAGCACTGATGTGGCCGGCGACCGCGACCCCGAGGGGGTCCAGTATCGCATCTTCCTCAACGCCGGCGGCGACAAGGGCGTCGCTCGCGAGGGCACCATCCACATCGAGCTCTACCGCATCGCCCGCGACGAAAAGGGCGCACAAACCCGCGAGATGGTCAGCGACTGGCACTACCCAACGTCCCAGTTTTCGCAGGTCTCGGCCAGCCTCATGGGCGTGGGCTACCACGTTCAGCTTCAGTGGGCCAAGAAGGACATCGCCGGCAACGAAATCGAAATCGTCACCCAGTTCGAAGACCCCGAAGGCAACATCACGCGCGGCGCCACCAAGCGCCTCCGCGTCCCCAAATACTCTTCCTAAGAGCGGGGGGAGGGCGAGGCTCCCGCCGAGCCGCAGCATATTTGCCGGGTGCCATGGCCAAGCGCAGCGCCGCCATGGAAAACAGTCGCCAAATCGCCACACAATTTCAGTGGGATTCGTATACGATTCCAGAACGAAATACGCAAAGCCCGATCTGCCGTAATTCATCACAAATTCATGATTATCGCGACGTTCGTGTGCGGTCAGGCGCTTGGATAAATTGCATACTTGATGTCGGTACATGACTCTGAAAGGAGCTTATATGCCCGCAAAACATGCAACAACCTCGCGAAGTGTTGTTCCCACTCTGCCCAAGATGGACCTCGATCGCATCGATGCGGCGGGAGCCTATGTCCTGCACGAGGATGGTCTTCTTCTTCGCATCCCGCCCGAAGCCTTAACAGATTGGGGGCCTGCATGGTGCATCACCGCCAAAAAGCCTGTGCAGGTGACGCGGATCAGCGACGATCCCTGGATCGCCATCGGCGCGGCTCGAGAGTTGGCCGGCAAAAACCATCTGCCCGGCAACTTCTAAGTAGGAACGCAGATTCCATGAACCCGTTTCTCGAACCTAAGTCCCGTAGGGACGTTCTGGAAATAGCCCAGCGTTTCAACGCTGGGATAGCGTTGCAAGCGATGAACCAGTCCCGTAGGGACGGCTGAAACGGATTCGTTCGGGTAATTCATTCTGCGTTCCTACTTAGGCATACTGGGATGATTCTCGAAGGCCGACATGTATTTAACTATGTCAAATCGCTGAGTTGTTCGAGCGGGGGTGTAGGGAGAGGACTGAGCCAAGTTCGAAGGAGCATAAACGATTCTCGAGTGGTCATTTGCACTGTCGCCCAGCTGTTGCCATCCGCTACTGTGGCGGACCAGATTTGCTTCGAATTCTGGCGGACAAAGAGGGCGCTGTCGGCTCGCTGAAAAAGGTGTAGGAACCACTTCTTTTTGAACATGCCCGCCTTGCGAACCACGATTCCTGACGGAACCAAAAGCCACTGCCGGTTAGTGCGCCACGCGCCACGCCCACCTATTCCAAGAATAGGCACCAACATCATGAGCAAAAACTGGATGGCCTGAGGCGATATTTTCCCGCTCCGAAACGAACCCAGAGCCGCGAAAATCGTCGTTATGCCAAACAATATGACCATCACCCAGCCACCGCCGAATCGGATATTTCGCCGCAGCTTCGAACCAGAAGCAGGTACGGCTAGAGGCAAGGTTTCCGCTTCGATGAAAGCCTCACTGCTTTCGTCGAGAGGCATCGGTTCGAATGGATTGTCAAGCGGATGGCCAAATGGTGTGACATTCTTTTTGAAAACCCGCACGACGAAACCTTGATGTTCGCATCGTACGAGTTGTTGGGCGATCTTTTTTGTTCGATCACCCAGTTGGATCCATCCAGGAGTCAGGATTTCGTGCAGGTATTCATACGAGACCGTCGAGCAACCTGTGCGGAGTTTTTGATCAAGAATGATATTGTTGCGGTGATCGAAAAATCCGATTATCGAAAAAGTCACGAGCAACGGGATCAAACATGCAATAGCCATTGTGACCGGGTCGAAAGATTCCATGCTCGCCATGAGGGCGACTATGGCCACAACTGTCGCGAGTCCGATGCCACTCACGAGAGCGATGTGGACGCCGCGTCCTCCGGGTGGGTCTGGTTCTCTGATGTCAAAAAAATGATTCGGCAGAGCACCGTTTGCTGCGTCAGCGCCGTCTCCTAGTGGTGCAGGTTCAGTCATTGATTCGCCAGCCGGGTGGCCCCGAATTTAGCCTTATCGAACTTGGTGCCGTTTCATCGTCCACTTTAATCGACGATCCGATTTCTTACTTCCTGATCCCAATCGCGCGCGCCCGCTATGTTATGTACGGTGAGAAGGGCGAAGGTGCGCCGAGATGATTCACGGATGTCTATAAATGCAGGACTTACAACAAAAAAACCTTCCCTTCGTGCCTGCGTGCCTCCGTGCCTCCGTGCCTACGTGCCTGCGTGCCTGCGTGCCTGCGGCAACCGCCTTGCCGCACTCCCAGCGCGGATTCACCCTCAACGACGAAAAAAAAGATGACAGAACAAAACCAATTTCGAAACGAAGGATTTCGCACGTAAGTCGCGCGACATCACTCATTGAGCCGCCGGATGTTCGCGCCGACGGGGGCCAGTTTTTCTTCGATCTTTTCGTAGCCGCGGTCGATGTGGTAGGCGCGGTGGACGCGGGTGGTGCCCTTGGCCGCCAATCCCGCGAGGATGAGGGCAGCCGAAGCCCGGAGGTCGCTGGCCATCACCGGTGCGCCGATCAGCCGCTTGGCCCCTTCGATGACCACGGTCGGTCCTTCCTTGTGCAGGTGAGCGCCCATGCGGTTGAGCTCGCCGACGTGCAGGAAGCGGTCGGGATAGATTTTTTCGGTGATGACGCTGTTGCCGTCGGCCAGGCACAGCAGGGCCATGGCCTGTGCTTGCAAATCGGTGGGGAAGCCGGGATAAGGCTGCGTCGTGATGGCCACAGGTTCGAGGCGGCGGGTAGACGAAACGCCGAGGCCCTTTTCGCCGCGCTCGATCATGACGCCCACGCGGCGGAGGCGATCGACGACGGCCCGCATGTGGTCGAGGCGTGCGCCGAGCAGCTCGACGTCGCCGTTGGTCATGGCGGCGGCGATCATGAAGGTGCCGGCCTCGATGCGGTCGGGGATGACCTTGTGGTCGCAGCCCTTGAGCGAGGTCACGCCTTCGATGGTGATTTCAGGAGTGCCCTGGCCGGTGATGCGGGCCCCGCAGGCGTTGAGGAAGTCGGCCAAATCGATAACTTCGGGCTCGCAGGCGGCCGACGAGATGATGGTGCGTCCGTCGGCGAGGGTGGCGGCCATCAGAACATTGGCGGTGGCGGTGACGGAGGAGCCGAAGGGCCCGCCGAGGAAGACCTCCGCGCCGCGGAGCCGCTTGGAGCGGAGGAGCACGTCGCCGTTGAGCAATTCGAAGTCGGCCCCGAGGGTCTGCAGGCCGAGAATGTGCAGGTCGATGGGTCGGTCGCCGATTGCGCAGCCGCCGGGCATGGAGACCTGGGCGCGGCGGCG
>JBKJYI010000309.1:0-3183 GCA_046715855.1 Phycisphaerae bacterium | reverse complement strand
CCCAACCCACGCCCGGTGCTTTGCTGTTCGTTCGCTTCAATCAGCCAGCCCACTACCTCGCCGTTCACCCCCATCACCCCGTCACGACTGTGTCCTTGTTTCCCATCCAACACCCCTTCGTTCGGTCTAGTCCGCGCGAGTTGGTATGTGGTTCAAATCCGAGCGCAAGTTAAGGAAAAATAAGGAATTATGGTAAAACCTGAATTGCCGATCTTACTGCTGCGTGTAGGATGCTCGGCCAATGAAAAACTTCGATTCAGGCAAATTCAAGGTCGGACAACGTCTGATGCTCCGCGTGGGCATGAAGCTGATTCCAGTCACATTCATTAGCCTTGGTCCGCGCATCGCCAAATCGGTCGGAAAGGACACCGTCACGCGCGATCCAGAGTTTGCGATCGTGAGAAATGGGTGTGGCGATCTGATCACTGTAAAGCTCGCGGACCTGCAGCCTGCACCACCAAATCGTTAGAGCGCTTAACTCTCAGGTGTAGCGTGCCTCCCCCCTTACTAAGGGGGGATCGAGGGGGTCAGGCGACGCATTTGAATGTTAGGTGCTCTAGCAAGGCACCCCTTGCCTTTTCGAAGTTGACCCCGCGTCCAAATACCTTACGATTCATGAAACCCAGTCTCGTTTGGCCGTCGAGAGGTTGGCGCGGGCCGCTTCCAACGGCAGTGGAATTCGAAGGAGTAAATGATGAATCTGATTCGACGTGGTTTCCTATTGTTCTCGGTCCCCGCCCTCTTTGCCTGCGGGTGCAATTTCTTCGCCAACCCCTGTGCCAGCGTAACCTGCGAGCAGGGCGAGGTCTGCGTCAACGGCACCTGCGTGGAATGCAACGGTGCTGAAGACTGCGCCGCCGGCGAATCCTGCGTCAACGGCGCGTGCCTGGCCGACTGCGACACCAACGAAGATTGCGACCCCGGCCAGGTCTGCAATAACGGCAATTGCGAATCTGAGTCCGAGTGCGAAGACGACGACGATTGCGACGCCGGCGAAGTCTGCGACGAAGCCACCAACACCTGCGTCGAATGTGACGGCGCCGTCGACTGCAACGACAACGATGCGTGCACCGCTGACTCTTGCACCGCGCAGGCCTGCGTGAACGCCCCCATTACTTGCGTCACCGCCGCAACCTGCCCCGATGGCTGCGACACCGCTTGCACCCTCGGCGTTTGCACGGATTGATGCTTCGCCTTTAAGACTTGACCATCAATGAATCAAGCGACCCGGCGGTCTAAAAACCCGCCGGGTTTTTTCTTCATGCGACCGGCACCGTGTGCCACTGCTCTGTGAGCAGTGCAGGGAGGGCGATCTCCGCGCGCCGGGACTGCTGAGTCGCAAGTCGGTGCATCGTCAATCGCTGGTTTCCGCTTGCGATTGCCGCTCCCCACGCCACAATGCCGTCTTGGACCCGTCCACCCAGATGTTTCAAGATTCGTCGAACTCAGATCCTCCTCTCGCCGGCCTTGATCCGATCGTACCAACTTTCCCAGAGAGCGAATCGTCTCCGCCCGCACCACCCATCACCCCGCGCCTGGCCAAACCAAAACCAAAATGGATCCGCTACTCCGAAAAAAAACTCCTTCAGATGCGTCTCTGCGACCTCAACCTGAGCATCGAGGGCACGCGCCTCCACGATCACATCGCTACCGTCCACGCCGAACTCGCCGACCGCAACATCCGCTTCCGCCCCCACTACTGGCTCTCCAGCGAATGGTTCGCCCCCGACGACGTTCCCGGCATCGCCATCACCTTCTTCCTCGCCCATCCGCGCCTTCAACAACTCGAAAAGAAAATGATGCTCGAAGTCGAAGGCGGCACCCCCGACTGGTGCCTCCGCATTCTCCGCCACGAAATCGGCCACGCGATCGACAACGCCTTCCGCTTCCACGACCGCCCCGACTGGCGCAGACACTTCGGCCGCTACACCCAGAAATACCCCACCTTCTACCAGCCCAAACCCTACAGCAAAAAATTCGTCCTCCACCTCGAAGACTGGTACGGCCAGAGCCACCCCGCCGAAGACTTCGCCGAAACCTTCGCCGTCTGGCTCACCCCCAACTCAAATTGGAAACCTCGCTACGCCGGCTGGCCCGCATTGAAAAAGTTGGAATTCATCGATTCCCTCATGACCGAAATCGCCGGGGCCAAACCGATGGTCCGCTCGCGGCGAAAAGTCGATCCCCTCGAAAAACTTGAAATAACCCTTGCCGAATACTACGAGAAAAAGCGCGCCACCTACGCGGGGCGATTTCCGAAATTCTACGACCGCGACCTTCGCCGCCTCTTCTCCAGCGCCCCCCAATTCGCCGCCAACGAACCCGCCGCCAAATTCCTCCGCCGCATCCGCCCCGAGCTCCGCCGCCTCGTCGCCCGCTGGACCGACGAACACCAGTACACCATCGACCAGGTCATCCAGGAAATGATCAAACGCTGCGACGAACTCCGCCTCCGCCTCGGCCGCCCCCCCGAGCAGGCCAAGCTTGAAGCTGTAGTCCTCCTCAGCGTGCAGACGATGAACTATCTGCACGCCGGCTACCACCGGCTCCAATTATGAAAAAACTCCGCATCTCCATCCTCATGCACGAGCGCTTCGTCCCCCCCGACTCCATCGAGGGTCTCAGCAAAAAGGAAATCGCCCCCTTCAAAACCGAGTATGACGTCACCGCCGGCCTCCGCAGCCTCGGCCACGAAGTCATCCCCCTCGGCATCGGCGACGACCTCGCCCCCATCCGCGCCAACCTCAAAAACTTCAAGCCCGACGTCATGTTCAACCTGCTCGAGGAATTCGCCGGCGTGGACACTCACGTCCCCTTCGTGCTCGGCTACCTCGAACTCGCCCGGCAGCTCTACACCGGCTGCAACCCGCGCGGCATGATGATCGCCTGCAACAAGGGGCTAACCAAAAAAATCCTCCGCTACCACCGCATCCGCGCCCCGGAGTTCGTCGTCGTTCCGCTCGGCACAAAAATGAAGTTGCCCCCGCGCATCGCGTACCCCCTCATCGTCAAGTCCGCGACCTCCCACGGCTCCGTCGGCATCGCCCAGGCCTCCGTCGTCGCCGACGAGCAAAAGCTCGTCGATACCGTTAGCTTCATACACCAGCAGCTCCGCCCCGACCTCAACGTCGAGCAGTACATCGAAGGCCGCGAGCTCTACGTCGCCATCATGGGCAACAACCG
>JBKJYI010000308.1:0-2994 GCA_046715855.1 Phycisphaerae bacterium | reverse complement strand
ACCCCAAGGAGCTGTCAAACACGGAGAAGGAACGGCTGGCCCGAGGCTACATCAGAGCCGTCGGCCCCGAACTCGGCGTCCACCGCGACGTCCCCGCGCCCGACCTCTATACGACCACGCAAAACATGGCCTGGATGATGGACGAATATGAGACCATCATGGGCTGCTCCCACCCCGGCGTCATCACTGGCAAGCCGCTTGCCGTGGGTGGCTCGCAGGGTCGCGGCGATGCGACCGCGCGAGGCGGCGTGTATGTCGTCCGCGAGACGGCCAAGGCTCTCAACATCAACGTGGCCAATGCCACTTATGCCATTCAGGGATTTGGCAACGCCGGTCAGTTTGCGGCGACGCTCCATCGTGAAATCCTGGGCGGCGGGACGCTGTTGGCGGCGACGGATTCGCGCGGCGGCGTGTTCAACAAGGACGGGCTCGATGCCCAGGCGCTGGTTCGACACAAGCTCGAAACCGGCGGGCTGGCAGGATTCCCCGGATCGCGACCCATTTCCAATGAGGAAGTGCTCGAACTGCAATGCGACGTGCTCTACCCGTCCGCACTCGAAGGCGTGCTCACTTCGAAAAACGCCGCGAATATCAAGGCCAGGATCGTCTGCGAGCTGGCCAACGGTCCGACGACTCCCGAGGCCGACAAGATTCTGTTTGAAAAGGGAATTCATGTTCTTCCGGACTTCCTGGCCAATGCCGGCGGCGTGACCGTCTCTTATTTCGAGCAGGTTCAGAACACCTACAACTACTACTGGTCGCTGGCCGAAGTTCACCAGCAGCTTGATCGCAAGATGACCGACGCGTTCAAATCGGTCTACGACATGGCCAGGAAAAATCGTGTCCATAACCGGCTGGCCGCGTACATGGTCTCGGTGGCGAGGGTCGCCGAAGCCTGCAAACTCCGCGGCTGGGTCTAACAAGGTGTAGAACAGGCGTCACGCCCCTGTTTCCCGGCCGAGACGGCGGCGCCAAACTGGCTCGCATGCTTGGTCGCGGGCTGCTGATGCATAGAACTTTGCAGCCTTGCTTAGGTTCACCTTTTTCGGTAAGCTGATTCCATCCTATCACCGAGACTGCCAATCGGGCTGGGCAGCCTTCCTTCAGGTATCCGTCGTGCAAATGTTGTCGTCGTCGCAGACCCGTGGGCTGCCAATACAGCGTCCTATCGAACAAGCGTCGTTGGTCGTGCCATGACGAACGTGCCCCAAGTCCAGACCAAACGCGAGATCGAAGCCCTGCTCGAACAGGCCGGCCTGCGCCCGCGCAAGCGGTTCGGCCAACACTTCCTCATCGACGGCAACCTCATGCGCCGGCTGGTGGAATCCGCCGAAATCAACTCAGACGATGTCATCCTGGAAGTGGGCCCCGGCACCGGCGGCCTCACCGATCTCCTCGTCGAGCGGGCAATGCACGTCATCTGCGTCGAAATCGATCGCGACCTTTTCGCCTTGCTCTCCGAGCGCTTCCAAAATCAGCCGAACATCGAACTGATCTGCTCCGACGTCCTCGACGGCAAACACCATCTAAACCCCATCGTCGCCACCGCCATCCCGCGAGCCGCGAACTTCAGTTCGCGCGACCCCGCTTCCAAGCGAGCCGCGAACTTCAGTTCGCGCGGACTCTCGGACCACGTCGATCCGCAATCCGAACCCCAAGCGCAAGCGACAGGTGGATGGGAGGGCGAGACTCCCGCCGAGCAGCGCTCCGGCACTTCGAGAGCCACTTCGCATTCCCCCTTCCCAAGGCGTGACCAAGGGGGGTCAGTAGGCCGCGTAAAGCTCGTCGCCAATCTCCCCTACGACGTCGCAACGCCGCTGCTGATGAACCTCATGCTCGACTATCCGGCCGTGAGCCGCTTTTGCTTCACCGTGCAGGCCGAAGTGGGAGAGCGCATCGCCGCAGCCGTGGGCTCAAAGATTTACGGTCCTTTGAGCATCATCGCTCAAAATCTCTGCGCCGTGGAACAAGTGGCCCGCCTGGGCCCCAGCGCATTCTGGCCTCGCCCGCAGGTGGACTCGGTCATGCTCCGCCTCGATCGCCGCGAAGCCCCGGCCATTCCGCGCGAACACGCCAAGTCATTCGCCGCCTTCGTGCACGGCGTGTTCGAGCACCGCAGAAAAACGCTCCGCGCGGCACTCGCCTACGTCGTGGAAGCAGACGACCGCGAGCGCATCTGCGCGAGGGTGGACTCCAAACTCCGCCCCGAACAGATAGGCCCAACACAATGGGCGCAGCTTTTTCGATGCATCAGCGATGGATTGCCGGGCGGAAGCGGAGCTTCGCCATGATGCCCAGCGACAAGGTGAGAACAAGCATTCCCCAAACGGAAGTGGCTGGAATGTCCAATTGCTCCAGGCAATCGGGGACGGCATTGGCATTGCGGTCGACGCGATCATCGACCCCGGCGCACTGGTCGATGCAGTCCAGGACCAGGTCGCCGTCAGTGTCAGCGTCTGGCACTCCGCAGCCGCACTCGCCCGGCGAGGTTTTCTGCGGGTCGGCCGGGCAGGTGTCGCCAGTATCACAAACGCCGTCGCCGTCGGAATCGGGCAGGGGGTCGAACGGGCACGCATCGCACGCGCTGCCCACGCCGTCACCGTCATTATCCATCTGGTTGGCGTTCGAAACGGTCGGGCAATTGTCGCACCCGTCAACGATTCCATCGCCGTCTGGATTTTGCTCGCATTCGTCCGGATACAGGTCGCCGTCGCAATCCTCGCTGGTTCCGGCGCTCACATCGCAGTCGTCGGGCAGATACGTGAAATTACAATCCGGCTCACACTCGTCAGGAATCAAGTTTTCGTTGCAGTCCTGGCTGTTCCCGGCGCGGTTTGTCGCACACGCTTCAACATCGGCGGTGTGGTTGACGCAAATGAAATCCCAGGAGAACTCGCAGCAAAAGGAATCAAAAGCGCAAATGGCCAGACAGCAGGCGGCGCACGCGCACCCTGGCTGCGATGATTCCACTGTGCAGCTCTGACGCGTGCCGCA
>JBKJYI010000307.1:0-3722 GCA_046715855.1 Phycisphaerae bacterium | reverse complement strand
CTCCCACATAGAGTGTGCGCGTGGAATTCGTCATGATGTATACAAAGTAGCGATGCATGGATGGGAAGTTTAACGGGTGGAATTGGGCTCGGGAACACGCTACGAGAGATGCTTCGCTGCGCTCAGCATGACAATTGGGGCGCACCTGGACTACTCAGCGACTGCTTCGTTTCACTCACCATGGACGACGTTCGTACTGCTAACGATTCCGAGATGCTTCGCTGCGCTCAGCATGACAATATTGAACGAGTCATTGGGTGCCGGTGGTGCCGGAGTCGAGGTTGAGGGATGTGCCGGTTCCGAGGTTGGGGCCGGTGGGGGGCACGAGGTAGATGCGGATGTTGACGAATTCGAAGTCATCGATGTCGTCGTCGCTGGGCAGGGCTTCGATGCGCAGTGTGTTGGCGCCGGGCGTGAGCCATGCGTGGTCGAAGGGGGCGATGAACTCGCCAAAGCTGCCATCGTCAGGCGCCTTGTCGAGCCGGCGGTCGAGAAGCTTGTCGTTGACGAATATTTTGTGGCGGCGCTGGACGCCCTTGGCCATGAGGCGGACTTCAGCGCGTTCGAGCGGAGTCGCGAGGCTATCGGGGGCGATTTCGAAAGCAATCGTGAACTTTGCACCTTCGGACTTTTTCTGGAACTGGCTGTTGATGTCGCCGCTGAAGCGGTCATCGCCGAGATGGTGAACATCGGGGGCGGCCTCGGTGACCAGGGCGTTGTCGCTGTGGGGCTCGAGGGCGAAATTGACCACCCGTTTCTTTTTGGATTCCAAGCGGGCGCATTCGACGCTGATGGTCTGCGGGACGTAGGGATCGAGCGACGCGGAGAGCGCGAAAAAGGCTGGAGTGGCCGGAACATCGAGATTGTACTTGCCCTTGCTGTCGGTGGTGGCGGTGAGTGTATCGCGGTCGGAGAGGACCAGCCGGACCAAGGCAGCCGGGAGCGGAGCGGTGGTGACTTTGTCCGTCACGGTGCCGCGGATGGTGCCGACGATTTCATCAGGCGCAGACGCATCCGCAGAAGCCGATTGGACGGCAAGCGCGTCCTGCCCGTACATGGGCAGGTAGCGGTAGTAGACTTCGAGCATGAGGGTACAGAGAGCGGTCTGGTAGACACGGCCGCCGAGGCGGGACCAATCGTCGGAGGGGTCCCAGCTTCCGGCGGCGCGGCCGTCGCGGCGCTGGTGGTCGATGAGTTCTGTGCTCAATGCGGCGTTCCACGTCCGCCATGCGTCGCCTTGGTGTTGGAAGAGTGCGAGCGACGCGTAGTACCAGAAGTATGTGGGGGCTTCTTTGTCCCAGTTGGGCAGATGGTCGAGTACAAAGTCGACGGATTGGAGCATGTGCGGCTCGGTCGGCGTGACGCCGAGAAGCTGCTGCACGAAGAGACTTTCGGCGGTCATGCTGGGCGTGGGGTCTTCATTGGGCTGATAGGAGTAGAGGCCGGAATCGGAATCTTTGCTGACGCGGTCGAGCCAGGCGCGGGCGTGAGCGAATGCGTTCTCGGGAACGGGCACTCCGGCGCGGGCGGCGCTCTTGAGGGCCATCACCTGCCAGCCGAGCACGGAGGTATCGCCAGCCTGTCCGGGGTCGTAGCGCCAGCCGCCGTCCCGTGGATTGCGGGCACGGTAGATGAACGAGGCGGCGCGTTGCACGGGGTCGCCGAGTTTCGCGTCGGCGGTCATGGCGTAGCTTTCGGCGAGGGCGATGGTGGCGATGCCCTGGGTGTACATGGTTTCCTTGCCGCCGCGCAGATCTCCGTCGGGCTTTTGCTTGGAAACGAGCCAGTTCAGGGCGCGCTGAACATTATCCTGGTACTGGCCGGGCTGCGTATGGGTATGGCCTGCGCCCAAGAAGCAGAGCATGCCCAGGCCGGTGAGGGCGTGGTCGGCTGCGATCTTGGTTTCGCCGCCGCAGTCGCGGCAGCGGGCGTCGAATCCGTCGGCGTCCCAGTGGCCATCGGGGCTTTGGTGGCGTGCGAGCCATTCCAGGGCGAGGGCGACCGCCGCTTCGGTTTGTTCGCTGCCACCCATGCGCTTGACGGTGTCGAGCCGGTCGTCGGCGGTGCGCTGCGGGTACGGGTTTTCAGGCGGAGCGAGGTCGGTGGGCAAATTCAGTTCGAACGGGGCGGCGGTCGGCGCAGTGGCAAGTGCCAAAGGCGCGTACTTGTCATCCGCTAGATTGTGCTGGGACATCGATGAGTCGCTCGGCACATTTGATGAAGCCGCAGGCATTGAATCTGATTTCGTCGGCAGCTTCGTCCGGGCAAGATCTATCGTCGCTTTCACGGAGTCGGTGGCGGGAGGATCCGGCAAAAGACGAAGTGGAGCGCGAGCAAGTGAATCGGACTTCAGCCGCATAGGGGCAGCCTCAGCTTGAGCGTCTGCGCGACTTGGCGAACCGACGGCATCGGGGAGTGCGAGCTTAATTGGCTTATTTGATTTGGCGAGAACATCGCTGGAGACCGGAGGCGTTTCAACAAGGCGCGGTGCAGCCGCGACTGAGTCTGAAATTTGCTGTCCAAAGTCCGTACCGCTGCTTGAAGGTTGCAGATCGATTTGCGCCGACGGTGGGGGCGCGCCTTGAACGAATTTGCCGGAGAATGATTCTTCAGGAGCGCCAAAGTTGAGCACATGGCGCTGCGTCGCAACGACCCCCGAAGCCGGCGAGGGGGAGGCCGGAGTTTCGGTGTGCCGCTTTGCTTGTGGCGCGTCGGACAGAGAAGACGGAAGTGAGAATTTTTGCAAGGCGATAGCCGGTTGAATGGGCGACGCCGCAAACGGTTCAGGCTGTCTTTCGACATGGGCATCGCGCACCTGGCCGACGACGAGTCGGACAGCATTTGGTGAGTCTACGATTTGGGTGCGCGGGGGAACGCGGACTGGAGTTTCTGCGGGCGAAGACGTCGGTGTGATGGGATTGAGATTTTCCGCGCGCGCCACGGTTGCCAGGGCAGGTGTGGGTTTGGCCGGCGTGGATGGTTCCGAAACAGGCGTCGCTGGGATTGTGGTGGGCGTTTTTAGGGCGATGCTTTCTTGCGGGATTGTGGTTGAAGGAAGGTATTCGGGGATAGCCGGCTTTGGCAAAGGTGCGGGCGACTCATCCGGCTGGGCGGCGGTCAGCGGCGTTGTTGCGAATTCGACTTTTGTGCGCTGCGGCGGGGAGTCCAACCGTTCGGAAGGCGCGAGGATCTCAACCGGCGGCCGGGCCTTGGACGACGCAAGCTCGATATCTGGAGCGGCGACTTCGGAGAGCGATCCGGTGAGCTGGGCCGAGATGGAGTGGCTGGCTGGGCCTGCGAGTGCCACCTTGATGACACTTCCGCGCTGGAATTCACCAGCCAGGGATGCGGCCACCTCCCAGACGTTGAACAGCAGCATCAGCAGCAGGTGGGCGGCAAGTGAGGCGAGCACGCATTTAGCGAGGAGGCTGAGTTTGCGATTCTGTCCGGCTTTGAACAAAAGCAGCATTAATGCAAGCAAGGCAAGGGCGAGCAACGCCCAAAGCAAGTTCGGACCGACGGCGCGCCAGAAAGCAGCCCAGTCAATGGGGGCGCGATCGGGCCTTTCGGTGTCGGAGAAGACTTCGCGGGAGTTGGTGTGGTAGAGCTTGTACTCGCGAGGAGTTACAGGCGTTTGTCCCGGAGTGGGGCGATTGGAGCTGAAATCCAAGCCGAACCCGTTCATGCTCAGTGCCGGATCGAGCTCGTGGGAGGTCGTGTTG
>JBKJYI010000306.1:0-3725 GCA_046715855.1 Phycisphaerae bacterium | reverse complement strand
GGGCGATTCGGAGCGGGCCCGGTCATGCTTTCATCTGGAAAAAGAGCAGTTTCCCGAGAGCGAACCGTTCATGGATTTCCTTCTGGCGAGGCTTCAATGAAAAAAAGGATGCTCTTTTCCATCGGATTCATCGCACTAGTTACGCAAGGTTGCGGGCCCAAGCGCGCCAACTATCGGAATTATCTCGATCATTTCCCCAAGTCTGTCCTGGTTTTACCTCCGCTTAACGAGTCTCTGGAGGTTCAAGCATCCGGAATGTTTCTTTCAACCATCTCAACACCCCTTGCAGAACGGGGATATTACGTGATACCTGTCGGACTCGTTGACGCGGTTCTCAAGGAAAATGGCGTTCCGCTGCCGCCTGAAATGCATCAAGTTTCAATCGCGAAACTGCGGGAGGTTTTTGGGGCGGATGCGGTACTTTATGTTACAATTAGTCGGTGGACCACTACATATCTCGTTCTTGATTGCACAACGACGGTTGTCCTCGATTATCGGCTGGTAGATTCAGAATCCTCCCTAGAACTTTGGAGGTGGCAGCAAGCATTTCAATACAGTCCAAGCCGTGAGCAGAACAACATAGTCGGAAAGGTTGTCGCAGCCGGAGTTCACGCCGCCCGGAGTTCCTCGGGGCGCGTTGAGCGAGAGGTCGCCGTTGCTGCCAATCAAACAGCGTTTTGCGCACCCCAGCATGGATTGCTTTGCGGTCACCGGCATCCAAATCACATCAAAGAAACCGAATTGGCTCGGCGCCAGCAGCAAAAGTTCGAAGAAAAGCAGGCACGCATCGAAGCTCGAGCCAACAAGCGGTCGTAGGTGCTCAATAACGTTGCTTGTAAAAACTTAATAATTTGGACTACCCAAAGAGCGTCACAATCATCAAGAGGAAAACAGACAAATGAACAAGAGCTGGGTTGTTTCCATGGTTGCTGTGCTCGTGTTGATTTGTAGCGGTTGCGGCATTAATCCTAGCTCGACGATCCCAGACAAGATTCCCGCCGGAGTTTATGTGGGTAGTGCAAGTTGCACCGACTCATCTGGGGCAGAAACCACATTACAGGGCTTGCTTAGAGTGGACGAGAATGGTTGGCCTTTGACTGCGGACGGTGAAGTATTGGTCTTGGGAACCCCATTAGAACTACCTCCCGGCGGCGGCTTCGAGATTGAGGGCGAGTTGACGGCGCTTGACGTGGATGGACCAAAGATTGTCGAAACTTGGCAATACACCGCCACAACCACAGCAGTTGAGGGGGGAGAGTTTACATATGTATTGGTCAAAACGTCGCGACTAGAATCGATTGGAAACGTCACGATGATAATGACGCAAATTGGTTCCGGCTTTGATCCAAGTCTGAATCAGTACGTTACTTGGAACCAAGAGTGCTCCGGGACTCTTTCCCGGTAATATATTGACCGGGTTGTATGGTTAAGCGCGTGACCGGGTATGCGTTGCTGCCGTGTAGATTGCAAGCCCTAAAGATTTCAGGCCACCCGGCACACTCCGCCTGCCTCAAACCTTAGAATTGCTAAGGCGGTCCAAGCCATTTTTGAAAGGAGAGCGATATGTCCGTAGCCAAGGTGATTGAACTGAGTTCCACGTCGAAGAAGAGTTTCGAAGATGCCGTTACGCAAGGCATCGCCCGGGCCACCAAAACCGTCCACAACATTCGATCGGCCTGGATCAAGGAGCAGCGGGTCAATATTGAGGGCGGGAAAATCGCCAGCTACCAGGTGAACATGCAAGTGACGTTCGTACTCGAAGATTAGCTGCGAGCCGCGAATTTGAGTTCGCGCGGACGTCAACAAAGCACTTTTCCTGCAGAAATGGTGAAGATTACAAACGGCCCCTCTACGCAAGTCGGACTCGATCACGCCGGCAACTTCGTAAGCCTTGAATGGTTGGATCGAATTGGGAGCGATAGTTTGAACAGAAACGATTTGGCACGGCGCATTCGCGAAGCGGCCTATCTCGAAGGCGATTTTACGCTGCGCTCGGGACGCAAAAGCAAATATTACCTCGACAAATATTTGTTCGAGACCCAGCCCGACATTTTGCGAGCGCTGGGCGAAATGTTTGCCGGGCATGTCCAGCCTTCGACCACGCTGATCGCGGGCGCCGAGCTGGGCGGAATCGCCCTGGCCGCTGCCGCCTCGCTGTCTGCGAACAAGCCGTTTGTTATTATCCGCAATGCGAAAAAGGACTACGGCACCGGCAAACCCTACGAGGGTAAAATCACCGACAGCGATTCGCTGCTGCTGGTCGAGGACATCGCCACGACGGGAGGCCAGGTGCTGGAGGCCGCCAGGTTTATCAAGTCCCTCGGCGCCCGCGTCGAGCGCATCGTGGCGGTAATCGACCGACAGGAGGGCGCCCGCGAAAACATCGAAGGTGCGGGTTTCAAATTCGAATCTTTGTTCACCAAATCAGACTTGGGTATTCAAAGTTAGATAAGCAGTCGGAGTTAAGAAATGGTTCGCCCATTCATTCGATTGTCGGTCGTCGTGATCGCTGTATGTTCCGCGCTTGCATGCCGCACGGCGCCCGATCGATCGACGGGAGGCGAGGCCGCACCTCGCGAGATCGTTCGTCAAAGAGACACGAGTAAGCCGCGCGCTCTCTTCACGCGCAAAGACGCTCCCACGCCCCAAGGCGTTCCGCTTTTCGACGGGATGGGAGACCACCATCGAAAGATCACCACCAAGTCGGAGCGAGCCCAAAAATACTTCGATCAGGGCCTGATCTTTGCGTTTGCATTCAATCACGACGAGGCCATTCGCTCTTTTGAAGAGGCCGCCAGGCAAGACCCGCATTGTGCGATGTGCTGGTGGGGGGTGGCACTCTGTCACGGCCCGCACATCAACAACCCGCTGATGACTCCGGAGCGATCCGCCGCAGCCTGGGAGGCGTGGCGCAAGGGGTCGGACTTGAGAGACTACGCCTCGCCGAGCGAACGGGGACTGATCGAGGCACTCGGTGCGCGTTACTCTGATCCACCCCCCGCCGATCGCAAAGCGCTCGACGAAGGCTATGCGCAGGCCATGCGGGAGCTTTGGAACGCGAACAAGAAAGATGCCGACATCGGCACGCTTTTCGCGGAGTCCTTGATGGATTTGCGGCCATGGGATTTGTGGCAGAAAAATGGCGATCCGCAGCCGGGTACGGAAGAGATTCTGCTTGTGCTCGATGACGTTCAGCGGATCGATCCAAATCACCCCGGCGCTCTGCACCTTTACATTCACACCGTGGAGGCGTCGCCCAATCCGGAGCGGGGTATCAACGCCGCCAACCGGCTGCGAAATCTCGTTCCGGCCGCGGGGCATCTTGTCCACATGCCCTCGCACATCGACGTGCTCACCGGGCGGTGGGCGCTGGCCTCCGAGCAGAATGAAAAAGCCATCGAGGCCGACCGTGAATACCGGCGGCTTTCGCCGCGGCAGGATTTCTACCGCGTCTACATGGCACACAATCCTCACATGCTGGCCTTTTCCTCCATGATGCAAGGGCGGCGCGAGGCGTGCATTGCGGCGGCCCGCGAGATGGTCAGCGGCGTGCCGGAGGAATACGCCAGGACGCAGACGGCGCTGGTCGATCCGGTGATGGGTATTGTTTTCGAATCCATGCTCCGATTCGGCCAATGGGACGCGGTGCTTCAGGAGCCCAAGCCGGCCGATCACTTCATCATCACCACGGCGCTCTGGCACTATGCTCGCGGCGTCGCTTATGC
>JBKJYI010000305.1:0-3234 GCA_046715855.1 Phycisphaerae bacterium | reverse complement strand
CGGCAATCCAAAACGATGGAATCGGAGTTGGAGATGGCCGGTCGAGCCGGCGAGTGAATCTCGACTGCGGATGAGAGGAGTCGAACCTCCAAGGGGTTGCCCCCACTGGTACCTGAAACCAGCGCGTCTGCCAATTCCGCCACATCCGCTTCGTCAACCCGGTCATGCCAGGCTGGCGGCGTTCGATTGAGCTTACCTCTCGAACCAGCACTGTCAAATCTCGGTACTGGCATGGTTTGAATGTAAAGGGTGGCATGGCCAAGCGAAGCGCCGCCATGTTCGTGCGATTCATGCCGGCGCCCGATAAGGCTGGGCTTGGGCATGGCACCCTTCTCTGTAAATTATACCAGCATCCAAATTTCCGGACTTCTGTTTCGGCTCTTGCGTCGTCGCGATACGATGCGCCTCCTTGCATTGCCGGTGATTATTCATGAGATACTCCCTCCGCGACAAGGTCGTGCTGATTACCGGGGCATCCGGCGGAATCGGACGGGCCTGTGCAGTGGAATTCCATCGACAGGGGGCGCTGGTGGCCGCCGCGGCGCGATCGTTCGACAAACTTGAGGCCTTGGCGCAAGAAGCCGGCGGCGATCGTATTTTTCCGCTCCATCTTGATGTCACCGATGAAGCGCAACGAGCCTCGGCTATGGCGGCCATTCGGGCGAAGTGGGGCCGCATCGACGTGCTGGTAAACAACGCCGGCTGGGCGAGCTTCGGGGCGATGCTGACTTTGCCGCTTGAAGACGCAGAGCGGATGCTGCGGCTCAATTTTTTGGCGCCGATCGCGCTGACCCAGGCGGTGCTGCCGGAAATGATCGCACGGGGTTCGGGACAGATCATCAACATCTCCTCGGTGGTGGGCAATCAGCCCATCGCCCGCATGTCCGTCTACGGTGCCACGAAGGCGGCACTCTCTTCGCTTACGGCCGGCCTGCGGATGGAGCTTCGCGGCACGGGGGTGGACGTTTTGCTGGTGTCGCCGAGTTCGACGGCAACGGGTTTTTTCGATGCTGCGTCGATGGTCAATGTCAGCGCCGTGCGCATGGCCGACTCGCAGTACACGCCGGTGCGGGTGGCCCGCGCGGTGATCGCCTCGTCGATCCGGCGTCGCCGCGAGGTGACGCTGTCGGTGGAAGGGAAGGCGATCACGGCCATCCGTCGGATTTCACACAGGCTGGCCGACGCAATCATGTACCGCGTAGCGAGGAAGTCGATGCCGCCGAGGTGAAGAGGCAACAGGGCAGCGGGGCAACAAGGCAGCGAGACACGGAGTGGAAAGGCGCCTTTCGGGGTCCGTGGCCCGAAGGGATTGTCGATTTGTATTTCGAGTTTCACTGAAAGATGGGTTCGATTGGAAATTTTCATTTCGCGCGGCGGCTGGGGAGTGGTTGAGGTTCGGGCGCCGTGCCGCGATTTGGCGACGAGAAGACGCAGTTCGGGTTGTTTTCATCAAAGTCAATAACATGAGGGGCGAGCGCATTTTGTGGAAAAAATGCGATCAACGTGAAGGGTTGGTTTAAGAAAGGAAGCAGTCTTGGCCTGTTATAACCATCACGATCGGCAATCGATTGGTGTATGCAAAGCTTGCGGTCGGTCTGCGTTGAGTGTGCGGCCGAGGTTGGGATGAGCATCGCCTGCAAGAATCGATGTGAAGACCAAGTACGTCTGACGGACTCATTAATCGCGGACAACATTCGGAATGCGCCCTACGTGAACAAGGCAGTGCGCCCCGGACAGACGAACAGATTTTTCTTGCCGGGGCTCCTTCTGGGCTCGGGGCTGCTTTGCCTGTTGTGGGGGATTCATGACTATCGAAATTCGGGCGACATTGGAATGGTGTTCAGCCTCGGAGTCATTTTGATTATCTACTCGCTGCCACGCATGTTCGGCGCGGTGCAGGCGTCGCGCACACAACCGTATTCTTCTGGTTTCTGTCAGCGATGCGGTTACGACATGCGCGGAAACCTTTCGGGCAAGTGCCCGGAGTGTGGCCGGAAGATGTGAACGCTGACGACATACGCGCAATGATGGACCCCGACGATTATGACCGTTTACGCGGTTTGCGTCGTCGTTTGGCATGGAGAGATAATACTCGCAGTCGAAGGTCCTCTATAATGATCCATTCGGGCGGGAACCCTGTAAGCCGCCGGGCTTGGGAGAGCAATGTGAACGACAGCAAAACAGATGCAACAAAACTCAAAGTTTTGAACGTGGGGCATTGCGGGTTTGATCATGGGAATATTGGGCGGGTGCTGGAGGAGGAGTTTGGGGCGGAGGCTGATGCGGTTGCTACGGGGGATGCGGCGTTTCGAGCGGTTCGCGACGGGCAGTTTGATCTGGTGCTGGTCAATCGGTTGTTCGATGCGAATGGGGAGTCGGGTCTGGACTTGATCAAGCGCCTGCAGGCGCACGAGGAGACGCGGGCGACGCCGGTGATGCTGGTGAGCAATTATCCAAAGGCACAGGATGCGGCGGTGGCGCTGGGGGCGCGGCCCGGGTTTGGTAAGCGTGCGCTGAACGCTGCGGGGACGCGGGAAAAATTGGCGAGTGTAATTGGTCTAAGTCGTGCGCAAAACAATTTGTAGCAATCAAGCATCCTCCGCCCCTCCGGGGCGGGTTCATGGGGGTCACTCCCTCCACGGGTTCTGCTTCGCTTCACCCTTCGGGCTCCCGCCTTGGTCGCCCTCAGCTACACACCTTGACCCCCTTCGGGGTCATAATGGTCACAATGGGCTTTTTTCGTTTTCAACTGTGTCTACGGACTGGGACCCGCGGGGGCCATGAGTTCTCAGAGTTGACGTGCTAAATGAGTGAAAAACTGCCGGTGGAATATAAGCGGTTTGTGATCGAGGCCGTGCGGCCTGCGGGGGAGATGCTGACGATTCAGTATGGCGGGCATGTGTTTGGCGGGATCGTGCGCTGCCAGCTTGGTCCGGATGGAGTGGAGGCGGCGCTGCGACCTGGGGCGGAGATATTTGTGCGGTATCATGACGCGGAGACCGGCCAGCCGGGGCAGGTGGCGCACATGATGATCCGGCATCCGAGCGGGGACGGGTGGGCGGAGGTGTATGCGGATGGGGCGTGAGGCAGTTCAAGAGATTAAGGGATCCTGATTCTCTGTTTGACTCCGGTTGTTAAGTATGGTATTTGTTAGGTTTTACGCGATTCGAGGAAGGAGACGCGCAATGCCTGACAATCGGAGCAAGCGGCCCATGCCGGCGGTGATGGACGTGG
>JBKJYI010000304.1:0-4219 GCA_046715855.1 Phycisphaerae bacterium | reverse complement strand
GTTGACGGCGTGCTGACCGATGGCCGGCTTGCTCCGGGCTTTGATGGCGACACCGAAAAAACGTTCTCCTCGCAGGACGGCTACGCGATGAAACTCTGGCGGGGCCAAGGTCGAAAGCTGGGCTTGATTTCAGGGCGAAAATCATTGTTGGTCGATCGCCGCGCCGCCGAGCTGGGCGTCGATTTTGTCTATACCGGCGTCGAGGAAAAAGTCGAGTCATTCAACGCATTGCTCGACCAGGCGAAGGTTGCCCAGTCCGAGGTCGCATTCGTCGGCGATGATTTGCCCGACTTGCCCGTCCTGCGCCGCTGCGGCGTTCCTCTGGCCGTGGCGAACGCCCAACCGCATGTGAAGCGGGCAGCCCTGTATGTCTCGCGGAGATCCGGGGGTCGAGGTGCGGCCGCCGAACTCATCGAGTGGCTACTTCGATTGGACGGGGCCTGGCCAAATCCACGAGCTGGCTCATGACAAGACCTCAACATCGCCGCCGCGCCGGGGGCCTCGCACGCACGTTCGTCGTGGCCGTTGCCACGCTGGCTATTCTGCTGGTTTGCTTTTCCATGTATCAATACAGCCAGGTCGCCCCGCCCGTCGCCTTGACGCCGCGAAGTGCGCGACTGCCCATTCCCGGCGAAATCCCGCCGCCTCCGCACCCCGCTTCCAGCGCTGAACCATCGGGCGTCAATGTGGACGGCGCGGTGATCGGCACGAGCAAGAATGTCACCATCTCGCTTTACCCGCGAGAAGGCCGCGAATCCAAACTTGAGTTGACCGTCAGCGACTGGTCGCCGCGTGAGGGATCGGATCACGAATTCATCCTGCGCGATCCGGAAATCCGCATGAGAACGGCGGAAGGCAACGACCTTCGCGTCAAGGCCGATGAAGGCACACTGGAAGCACGCCGAAAAAGCGGCAGCGGCCTGGAGCCCCAGCGCGGCAAGCTTACGGGTAATGTCATCATCGAGTTTGATCGCCGCTCGCAGGAAGACAAGGCCAAGCTTAGCGAAGCAGAGCGCACGGCGACGCCTGATTACGATCTGGTGCGCATTCAGGCGGAAGAACTCCAGTTCGATGTCGAGTTCGGCCGGCTGATCATCCCCGGCAAGATTGTGTTGACCGCCCGCGACGCTTCGCTGCAGGCCCTCGACCTGGAAATGCAATTCGATCAGCAGGAAAACCGGATCGAATCGCTGCGCATTGAGCGTGGCGGACGCATCGAATTGCTCAGTCAGAATGAGGCTCTCGGCACGGCGATGGGCAATCGCGGCGCCGAACCCCGGAAGCAGACTATCGCCGAATGGATTCGCCAGACCCTGCAAGCCCGCATCGATGCGCAGTCGGCTGGAGATGCTCAAAAAGCAGAAGCTGCCCGCCAGACCGAAAACGCCTCCGCCACGAAAGCCCATCCCTCGCTCCCTCTCTTTCGCACAGCTCAACCCCCACGCGCCCGCACGGCGGCTCACTACGTTGGCCGGTTCGAAGGCGACGTGGACGCCCGGCAGCAATTGGGCGATGTGACCCAGTCGCGACTTCAAGCCGACTGGCTCGAAATCCTTCGTGAACTTTCTGTCGATGAGCGAAAGTCAGCGGCCAGCGACGCGGCGACTTCGCACCCCGGTGCAGCGCAGACGTCCGCGACGCCGACTGCCGCCGAACGAATTGTGCTCACCTGGACCGGCAAGCTTGTCGTGAATCAGGCGCCGACTGGTGATGTAACTTCCGAACCGGCTCTTTCTTCTCGACTGACGGCGGGAGGAACACCTGCACGGTTTTCTCATCCCGAAGGCGACGCCATTTGCTCGCGGCTTGTCTACCTCCCCGACACCGGCGACGTGCAGTTGATCGGCGAGGGCAGCAAGCCAGTCGTCGTTCGATCCGTGCAGCAGGGCACCGTGATGGGCCAGTCCGTGTCCCTGCGCCAGACGAATGATTCGATCGATATCGCCGTGGACGGTCCGGGCCAAATCTGGGGCGAGGCGGGCACACCGACTTCCACTCCACTCTTGTCCGCGCACACCGCTGACCTGGGACCGGCAAACATCGACTTTGCCAATGGTCTCAAAGCCGTAGGGCGAGTCCTCAAAAAAGCCACCTTGGATTTCACGGGCTCGATAACCACCCGCGAATACCGCCTGCTGGATCGCGTCACCTTCGGCGGAAGGACCACCCTGCGCCAGGATGACACGGAACTGCAAGCCGATCGGATCGAAGTGGATTTCTCCGTCACCGAAAACTGGCGCGGCGTTCAACAAACCATTGACCACGTCATTGGCACCGGCAATGTGCTCATGACCCAGGCCGACGATCGACTCACCTGCGACAAAATGGATATCGCCATGGGTGCGGGCTCCGACGGAAATGCGGTCATTACGAGCGCCACGGCCATGGGATTCGTTTCGGCGATTCAGGGTGACCGCGCACTTCAAGCTTCGGAAAAATTGATCGTGGATTTTGGAGCCCTTCCCGCCACAGACGTGGTCAAGGTCGCCGACACTACGCCCGCATCCAGCATTCCGGGCTCGTCCTCGACTGCCGCAGGCTCCTCCCTGAAATTCAGCAGCGCCGCCGCACCGCGTCGCCTGCGCGCCTTTGGCGAAGTCAGCGTGATCGATCCGTCACAATCGCTGGACCTCACCTGCGAACAACTCGATTGCACCATCGCGTTGGGAAAAGACATTGAGTCCGCGGTCCTCGCGGGCCTTCCCGATCGCCCCGCCTCCGTGAACCTCGACACGTTCAGCGTGACCGGCAAGGACATCACTCTCGACGTGCTCAACGAGTGGGCCGAGGTGCCCGGGCAGGGCCGAATGACCATTCAGTCGCAAAAGGACCTCGATGGCCGCAAAGTAGCCCAGCCCATTCCCATCGCCATCACCTGGACCGCGGGAATGAAATACCGCGGGCGCGAAAACCGGGCGATTTTTTCCGGCAAGGTGCATGCCAGCAGCCAGGCAACGACCACCTTTGACTGCGACGACAATCTCCTCGTGGAATTCGAAGATGCACCCGCAGTCCCGGCGAAGAGCCGGCGCAGCCCGATTCATTGGGGGGTCGCCGCACCGCTCGGCGCTGCGGCACAGGCACTCGATGCGCACCTGGGCCCGCAGCTTGAAAAGTGGGGAGTCCGAGTTCCCTTAAACGCCTTCCTGCCCGGCGCCCAATCCACTGCTCACAGTGTGCTTCGAGGGTTCACCAAGGAGCCGCGCTACATCGAGGCCACCGGCAACGCCGTCGCACAAACCGCCGATTTGCACCCGGTAAGCGGTTTCTTAAAAAGCCGCGCCCGGATATCCGGCCCAAAACTCTCTCTCCATTTGCGCTCCGAACTGTCCAAGATGCTGATCGAAGGACCGGGCGACTTGCTGCTCGAAGATTTTCAAGCCGCCAAACCGGCGGAGTCTTCCACGCCCCAGTCACGGCGCGCTGATTTGTTCAGCGACCAGTCCGACGCGGGACCTTCCAAGACCCTCATCAAGTGGCGCGATCGCATGTGGTATGACTTCGGCATCGATCAAACGCTTTTCGAGGGGGCGGTACACCTGACACACCTCAGCGGCATCGAACTCGACAAGGTCTTTGGAGTGCCACAAGGTGGCACCCCAAGCACCGCCAAAGGTCGGCGCACGTTCCTCGCTTCCGACGCCCTCACCGTCGATTTCACCGACGCCCCCCGATCCGCCCGCCGCGATGTCGATCAGCGCATGGGCCGCATCAGCTCCGACCGCCTCCGCCGCTTCCGCGCCCACGGCAACGTCGTCCTTCGCGAAGAAGTGGACCAGTTCTCGCTTCACGCCGAGGACGTCACCTACGAGAGGCCGCGGAAAACGCTCATGATTCTCGGCGCGGCGCCGCGAAAAGCGCAGCTCACCCGACAGCGACCCGGCAAGCTCCCGGACCAGATGGCGGCCGAGCGCATTTTCTACAATCTCGAAACAGGCAAAATCCAGATTTCCCGCCCTGAAGTAAAAACCGGTCAATAGTCCCCAGAGCTTTCGTCATGCTGGCTTGAGGAAATTCCCTTGTTGATTTGACTCGACAATCTGCGAGTGAATAATCATTCATCGGGGCATGAGTAAGACTTCATGGGGTGCCTTCGAGTGTCCAAAGTCCCCCGTCAGTAATGGGGAATTCAAATTAGGTTGCTCAATTTCGTTTCTAGGCCTGTGCTTATATCACCGCGCTGATAGGTTTTCCGCGCTTCTCTGCTGAAGCGCGAAAA
>JBKJYI010000303.1:0-8361 GCA_046715855.1 Phycisphaerae bacterium | reverse complement strand
TAATGGAAGTGTGCGATCACGTAGTAGGTGTCGTGCAGCTGAATATCAGCCGCCGGCAGTCCCAGTGGCAATCCCGTCAGTCCGCCAATGGCAAACATCGGCAGGAATGCCAGTGCGAAAAGCATGGGCACGGTGAAGCGAATCGCCCCCTGGTACAGGCTAATAATGAAAGCCGTAAGGATGATGACCGAGGGAATGGAAATGATCATCGTCGTGGTGGCGAAAAAGGTGCTGATTCGCGTGCCCATGCCGGTGATGAACATGTGGTGGGCCCAGACAATGAAGGACATGAAACCGAGGAAGATGAGGGCATGCACCATGAGGCGGTAACCCCAAAGGGGCTTTCGCGTATTGTTGCTGATGACTTCGGCCACGATGCCCATGGCCGGAAGAATCAAAACGTAAACCTCAGGGTGGGCCAGGAACCAGAACAAATGCTGCCAGAGGACGGGGCTTCCCCCGCCCGCGCGCCCCTCCACCACGCCACTGACCACCAGGCCGTCGGGCATGAAAAAACTGGTTCCGGCCAGGCGGTCCATCAGTTGAAGGACGCCTGCGGCTTCCAACGGGGGAAAGGCAAGCAGCAGCAGGAATGACGTCACGAACTGCGTCCATACGAAGAAGGGCATACGAAACAGCGTCAGGCCTTTCGCACGCAGCTGGATGATGGTGACGATGAAGTTGACTGAGCCGAGCAAGGAAGAAGTAATCAGGAAAACCATGCCGATCAGCCAGTAGGTCTGGCCGGTGGTGGCGATGACCGAGAGCGGGGCATAGGAGGTCCAGCCCGAATTCGCTGCCCCGCCGGGGGCGAAAAAGCTCGAAAGCATGACCACGCCGCCGATGAAGAAGACCCAGTAGCTCATCATGTTGAGCTTGGGGAAGGCCATGTCAGGGGCGCCGATTTGCAACGGCATGACATAGTTGCCGAAGGCGCCGACCAGAAGAGGGACGATGCCCAGGAAGACCATGATGGTGCCGTGCATGGCGCCGAGTGAGTTGTAAAACTCAGGGAGCATGACGCCTTCGGGCATGCCCCCGGGGAAAAGCCAGCCGGCGATTTTCAGTGGGCTGCCTGGGTAGGCGAGCTGGTAGCGCATCAACATCATCAGCGAGAAGCCGAAGAAGAGGAAAAGCAGGGCGGTGATGCCGTATTGAACTCCGATCACCTTGTGATCGATGGAGAAGACGTACTTTCGCCAGAAGCCCAGCTCATGGACGTCGTGCCCATGAATGTCATCCTGATGATGGTGGTGACCACGGCTGTCGAAGTGCTCGTGGTCGTGGCTGTGGGTATGAGTCGGGTTTGCCATGAATGAGTCCTGATCGTCTCTCAACAGCTATCGATAAATCTGAATCTCAAATTTGAGATTTGAAATTTCAGATACTTCTACGTTAATTCAAGCTTTTTCAAAATGGTCTGGCATCCGCCACGATCATTCTTCAAATGCTTCTGCGGGCTTGCGCTTCTCCGCCATCCACTGGTCAACTTTTTGCTGAGGCTCCACGTACATGAGGGCCTTCATGGAATAATGGTTGTTGCCGCAAAGCTGGGCACACGCGACTTCGTAAATGCCTTCCAGCGTGGGGGTGAACCATACGGGAATTCGCATGCCGGGCATGGCGTCCTGCTTGACGCGCATGACCGGAAGGAAAAAGCTGTGGATCACATCTTTGGCCGTAATTTCCACGATGACCGGACGGTTCACCGGCACGTGCATTTCGCTGTGGATCAAGTCATCGGCGGCGGCAGAGTCTGTGGAGTCCACGCCGAGAATGTTCGTCGCTGTATTCACCAACGCAGGATTGGTGCGGCCGTATTTTCCATCCTCGCCGGGGTAGTGGAAATTCCAGGCGAACTGCTCGCCGACCACGCGAAGGCGAAAGGGATTTTCCTCGGGCTTGGGCGGCTCGGCCCTCGCGGTTCGCCAGATGGGTATGGAAAATCCTATCAAAACGGCGGCTTCGAACAGGGCCACCAACACCTCGGACCATTTGGAGGCCTTGGCTTTGACCGGGTGAGGATTGGCCCGGTGGTCGCCGCGCTGGCGAAATTTCACCAGGCAGTAGACGAAGAAAACCCCCCAGCCCAGGAAGATGATGGCCATGAAGATGTGCATGACGTTGATGAGATCGTCGATGCCTTTGTTTTCTTTGGCGGCCAGGGTCATGCCGTTGGCGCCGTATTCGCCGGTGATCTTCACGCTGGGGTCGGCAGGAGGTGCGACGGCTTGTGCCAAAGCAGGACGCGCGCCGATTGCGCATAAGCCCAAGGCCGCGACCACCAAGAGCAAAACAAGCATTGGTTTACGGATCAACAATAAACTCCGTTTATCGATTCTTCCAGTCTCTCTACCCTTACCCCTGCCCCTCTCCCGGAAAGGGAGAGGGGTCATTCATCGCGAGCTTGCTGCGCTATGCTCTTTGCACTTCGTGCTCTCGCAGATTAATTACTTGGGCTCGTAGGTGAAATCTTTTTCGACGGTCGCGCCGGAACCGACTTCCACGTCCATAGTCTGCTTGCCGAAGGCTGCGTGTTCGTGCCAGGCTTCCACTTTGTACTTACCAGGTGGCACGTTTTTGATTTCGAAGGTGCCGTCTTCGCCGGTTACGGCGTAAAAAGGGTGGTTGAAAACGGCAATCTTAGCCCCCATCCAGGGATGCACGTCGCACTTGACGTGGAAAGGATCCTCGGCGACGAGCTTGACCGTGTCCACCATGTCCTTCTTGGGCTGGGTCTTGTTGAATTCCTCGTTCTTCTTGGGAAGGAAGTGGATGTTGTGATTGGTGTCGTCGCTGTTCTTGATTTGCAACTCCTGGCCTTCCATCAGCACGACCACATGTGGGGTGTATTGGCAACCTTTCTGGTCAATAACGGCCGGAGTTTTTGGCGGGTCGTACTTCTTGGCGGGCACGCCTTCCTTGATGTGCACCAGAACGTTTCGCACGGTGATGGGGTCGGTCTTAGTGTTGAGGACCACATCTTCGCTGCCAATCTTGGGGGCCATCTTGGCGCAGTTGGGATCTTTGCCAGTGTCCAGCGTGGTTCGTTTGAATTTTTCCTTGTCGCCCTTAAAAAGGATTTTGCCCTTGATGGTTCCCGCATCCTGAGAAAATGCCGGGGCAGCGAATCCGCCAAGAATTCCAGCGACCGCGAGAAGAACAACCCATTTGCATCGATTCATGGTCAAGCTCCTTTATGAAGTTATACGCCGGGCGGACGGCCCGGGCGTCGTTTTAGTTCATCGATTGCGCGAACGCAACATTCTGATTCAACCAATGGCGGGCAGAGCCCGCCCTACAATCCCAACACCACTTTGCGGCTACCATGGCTCGGCAGGAGTCTCGCCCTCCCCCTTTTAGTCTTCGAATGGCTCCGCTCCGCCTTCCTCGAACTCTTCAGACTCGGCCGGCGCGTCGAGCTTAGGCAATGGCACGCGGGCATTACGCATGCCGGCATCGTAGAGGTAATCAATCAATAGGTTTATGTGGTCCCTGCCAGCGTCGACCTTGCCATGGCCGGGGTATTTTGGATCGTCGGCATACGGGCTGGTCGGCTTACGCTCTTCGTTCATGGGAAAGTTCATGGGCATCTTGGTGCCGGGCTGAATCCACTGCGGATTTAGCATCCAATAGTACAGCCAGTCGCGCTGCAGGCGCTGGCTGGCCAAGCCCAGATTGGGAGCGCTGGGAGCGACCAAAAGCACGCGCTCGGATTGGCCGTCCGCGCTTGGACCTTCCACGATGGCCTTGGTCTCAATGTCGCCGGAGGCGTGGTACACATTTTCCGCGCTAACCAGCTTATGACCGTCGATCTCCGCCCCGACAGGATAAGACGTCCCGTTAAGGACGGCCACCGCGTTGCTGCCTTCGCCGCGCACGCCGTCAAGCGGGTAGGACTGCACGAATTCGCCGGTATTTTTCGCCGGGCCGGGCTCCATCGGGCCAAGCACGTGGCACTTGAGGCAGCCCATATCGACCAGGAAACTCTGCCCAAGCTCGAATCGTTCCTCGGAGTGCAGTGGGGCAGGAGGCTCGACGAACGGATATTCGATCGCGTTCAATTCGCGGAGGAACCGGGCTTTTTCGAGCAGGCCGGTATGCGCAGCGGCCACGCGCGCCGGAGGAGTCTTGAGCGGGTCAAGCTCGTCGGGGCGGACCAGCAGACGGTCCATGGCCCAATCGCGAAGGTCTTCCACGGGGCGTTCGAGGGCAGGGTCGGCGAACCAGTCTGGATCGGTCTTGGCGACTTTGGCCTCATCGCCCCAATCCTCCGACTCGGCTTCGATTCCGATGAGCTTCTTGCGCAAGGGCATGAAATGCTCGTTGATCGGGGCCATGGTTTTGGCGAGTTGCTGCGAATCGTGCTTGCTCAATGCAGCGAAATACTCAACCAGAGTGGTCGCCTCTTGGTTGGTAAGGTCGAAGCTGGGCATGCGAATCTGCAGCCAGGGTCGCAGGGTGATGACGTTTTGGAGGAAGCTGTGCAGCCAGTGATGCTGAACCTTGGCCCCCTCGCTCCACAGCAACGGCGGTGCGTTGACGATATCGAATCCGAGCTTGCCGCCGATGTCGCGGCGGAAATACTGCTGGATCAGCGGCGCATTGTCTTCGATCTGGTGGCAGGACACGCAGTTGAGCTCGCGGGTCAGCGCCCGGCCTTTTGCGATCGGGCCAAGCATGTCGGTTTCATAGGGGACCCGCAGCCGATCGCTGACGCGCGGCGGAACCCGCGAGAGCAGGAAAGTTGTCAGGGCAGCCGACTCCTCGCGATCGAGGTAAAAGTTCGGCATTTTCAACTTGTCGTACGGGCGTTTGATCTTTTCGCGGTCCCAGATTCGCGGGTTGAGCAGCTTGTGCTCGGCGAACGCGTGGTGCGTGTGGGTGATTTCCTCATGCTGGTCGTCGGGGAGCGGCGAGAGGAGATTGAGACGCTTGTCGTCCTTGGGATAGACGTATCCGAAGACGTCTTCTTTTTCGTGACGCATGTCATGGAAGGCGTGGTCGTAGAAAGCGAAGTCAAGCTGGGTGATAGGCTTTTCGGCCCAGGTGGTCAGGTCGGTACCGGGCGGAGTCGTGGTCTCGAAGCCGGCGATGCTGTGGCAGGCGTAGCAGCCGTAGTGGCCAATCATCTTGCTGCCCAGGAAGGTGATTCTTTTTTCTTCCTTCGACATCGATGAAACAAGCTTCTTTGCATTCTCCATTCGCGTAGGCTCGTCGAGGCCGAACTCGGGGGAGCTCTTAAGCCCCGCGACAAGCATGTCGGATAGTTCACCGCCTTCGTCTTCCATCACGGCGCGGCTGCGGCGTTCGGAGCGCTGGGCGGCCAGTAGCTGGAAGATCAGTTCGTCGGCCATCTCTTTGGCGGATTCGTCCATCGGGAATTCGGCCTGCACGAATTCGTCATTCTTGAGCGTGAGCAAGTACGTGGCAATGTCGGACGCTTCCTGCGGGTTGAGCCGCAAGCTGGGCATTTTGGTTTCTTTGGAATAGTGCTGGGGCTCGATCAGCCAGGAGTAGAGCCAATCGAAGTTGACCTTGGAGCCAACGCCCGAAAGCTCTGGGGCAAAGCGGCTGAAGATCGGCAAATGGTACGGCTTCTCGGGGTCGAAGCGCACCGTCTCCGGTTCGGTGTACGTATCGCGGTGTTCGACGAAATGATCCATCGCGTAAAACTCGCGCTGTTGATGAGTCATGCCCTTGTAGCGGTGCATGGCCGTTTCAGAAGAAATGCCTTCACGCTGCACGAGGTCTTTGGTGATCCACTCCTCGCCGAACTCGGCCAGGTTGGAATGGCACGCGAGACAACCTACGCTCTTGAAGAGTTCGCGACCGCGATCGGCGTCCCCCACCACTTCTTCGGGCTTTTCGAGCGGCGTCCAATCCTTGTTTGAAACGGCGAAGAGGTACTTGGTGATTGCGGCGACTTCAGTCTTGGTGCGTAACTCGGGATCAGTGTCAAACTGGTTTTCGCTGCCAGCGCGATTGTTTTCCTGAAGAAAAAAGTGCGGCATTCGGGTTGAGGGGCGGAAGCTCTGCGGGAAAAACGCCCACTGCTGGACGAACTGCGGGGTAAGCTTGTGGCTGACGCGCCGAAGATCGGGCCCGACTCGGGGCGAATCTTTCAGCGTCTCGACGCTGTGGCAGTTGATGCAGCCAACTTCGCGGAAAAGCTGCTGCCCCGCGTTGATCGCTGAGCCGTGACGCTCGGTGCGGAAGCGAGTGATATCATTGATTTCCGAGTGACACTTGGCACACCCGGCCTCAGTGTGCTCGGGGAGCCGCATGGGGCGATCCCAGTAGTGCGTGATGGTCTCGAAGGTGACATTGGGAACGCCCATCAAGGTGATGTAATACTTGTCTTTCCATTCCTCTTCGATTTTGTGCGTCGGGGGCGAGTGCGCAGCCTGGACGAAGTCAGTTTCCTGTGGATTGCCTTCGTGGCATACGGTGCAGCCCATTGAGGCCATGGGGTGAGCCGAATCGGGTGTTAAATAGAGGTCGAGGTGCGGATGGGCGAGCAGCGGCTGCTCCAACTGCAGAGTCTTGCGACCGCTTTCCGTCAGATAGTTGTTAACGGTGGCGAGGAGTGCATCGAAGTACTCTTTCTTTTGCGCCGCGCTGAGCTTCTCCCAATGCTGAGTGACCTGGCCTACGGGCAGAGCCTCCTCGGCAACGGCCAGCTTTGGCGGCGCCGGATAATTCACCGGTGCGTGACCCTGTCGCTGCCTGGCCTCACTGATTCCCGGAATGGATTGTTCCAGTTTTCTCGCCAGCCGATCGGGGGAAAATTCGGGATCGGCGATGGCCACGTGGCATGTGGTGCAGCGATCGGTGGTATAGCTTTCGAGATAATTGAGTCGCTGGCGCACGTCGGGGAGTACAAGCTGATTGACCTGGTGGCGGCCGGGAGTATTTTTCGGCGCAACGAAGTCGCCCAGCGGAGCGTTGATCACCTTGCTGACGATGGGCAGGCCCGCGAGCAGCCCTTCGTCGGTGAGAACGCCGCGATACTGCATGTCCTTCTGCTTGGCCGTCTCCGCAGCCAGCTTGAGATCATCGACTTTCTTTAGGGCGTCGCGGACGGGCTGGTCAAGTTCGCGCAGCTGGTTTTCCAGTTCGCGGCGCTTGTCCTCCCAGGTTTCTTTTTCCCTCCGAAGGCGCTCGGCCTCCTCCTCCTCGCGACGGAATTGCTCATAAGTTCTCTTTGTTTCGGGGTGGTCGGGACCATGGGCCCCCAAAGCTCGCTCGTAGTCGTCCTTGGTAACTTCGAGGACTTGGGTGGCGAGGCTCCACGGCGCGTTGGCCTTTTTGAATTCGAGGTCGGCGTGATCCAGCTCTTTCTTCAATTCGGCCCGCTTCCCGGCCATCGATTCGCTGAACTGCTTAGCATCCGCGAGGCGTTGCTCGGCCTCGGCAATCTCGTTGAGCTTTTCCTGCCGAGTGGCGTCGAGGTAATCGAGGTGCGCGAGAGCGGCCTTGCTGACGAAGAACTGATCCTGGGTATCGCGCCATGGCCGGGCGTAATCGATGTAGATCATCCACAAAATGGATGCAGTCATTACGATACTGCTGACGGCGAACCAAATGTTCATCCGCTCCGGCGCTCGTAATCTTTCCTCTGGGATAGGCATTGAAAAACCTTAAATCTTAAAGTTCAAAGTTCAAAAACATGGGACTGCACACCCATGCCTCTTTTTTGAACTTTGAACTTTGAACTTTGAACTTTCAATTTCATATGTTCAGGAACCACTCCGTGATGCCCACGATGTAGTGCAGATTGAGCGTCCAGCGCAAAACCATCTTGATGGGCATCAGCAACATGACCAGCAACAGCATGGACATCACCGCATAGCGGGCGCCGCCCATGGAGTGGTACATCCGGCGGAAAAAGAGCGCACGGAGAATGAGCGGGCCGAGGATGAAATACGCCAGCACGAGAATGATCCCCGGCAGTTCGCGGACGATGTAACCCGGAAGAAACAGCCAGCTCTCGGTCGGCAGGGCGCGGCCCATCAGCCCGATCCAGAAAAGATCGTGAAACTCGGTGTTCAACAATGCCATCGGCTTGTGCAAATCCCAATATTGGTAGGGCCCGAAGAAGTTCCAGTTAGGCCCGCGGAGGAAGGTGCCAAAAATGATCAGCACGACCCACAAAATCACGAAGCCAAAAAGGAACATGGTGATCGCGAATTTGCGTTCCTTGAACGTGTAATAGCCGTTGCCGCGCGGATTGCGGTCAATGTAAGGGATCGCGATCAGGCCCACGATAATAAGGCCCGGCAGCAAAACCCCCGCTAGCCATGGGTCGAAGTAAACGAGCATTTCCTGCAAACCGAGGAAGTACCACGGCGCCTTGGC